>DATNBW010000024.1:0-11034 GCA_035607275.1 Verrucomicrobiia bacterium
CGCCCAGCAGCCCGGCCAGCTCCTCGAGATCGGCGAATCCCTCCCCGCTCCCGACCCCGCGGCCGCCCCCGACCACGACCTTTGCATCGGCCAGCGAGATCCCGCCACGCTCGGCGGGTTCGCGGCTCGTCACGTGGAGCGCGAGATCGCGATCCGAGAGCTCCACGGCCACGGCCACGATCGGGGGGCCGGGGCTGCCGTCCGGTGCGCCGATCGCGATGCTGTTCGGCGCGACCGTGATCAGGCGAATGGGCGCGTCCAGCCAGCAATCCTCGAGAAGGCTGCCCGCCCATCGTTGCCGGGTGATGCGGTACCGCTCGCCGGGCTCGACGGCCAGGCAGTTGGCAGCCATCGGCAGGCTCATCCGTGCGGCGACGCGGGCGAGCAGGTCGTTGCCGCGCTCGGTCCCGGGGCCGACGACGGCGGCCGCCTGGCGGGCCGAGATCGCCTGGACGACGGCCTCCGCCCAGCCGTCCGGATGATCCGCGGTCAGCGACGGATTCTCGACGGCGAGCGCCGCGGCCACGCCGAAGCCCGCCACCGCCCCGGCCGCTGCCCGGGCCGCGGCCGGATCGGCGACGAGAAGCGCCTCGAGCGCAGACCCCGTGTCGGCCGCGAGACGCCGCGCGAGCGTCAACGCCTCGAGGGACGCGCGCTCCGGAGCGCCGCCCGAGATCGAGACGAGCGCCAGGATCGGGCCGCTCATCCGTCCAGCACCCCGAGCCGGGCGAGCAGGTCGACGACGGCGGGTGCCGCCTCGGCGCCCCGGCCGATGATCTCGGCGGCCGTGACCTCCTCCTTCGGCAGGCGCAGGACGATCTTCTCGAGACCGCCCGACTGCCACGCCGGGGAGGATCGGGCGATCTCCTTCTTCCTTGCCCGCAGCCGGCCCGGGATCGACGGGTAGCGCGGCAGGTTGATCCCCTCCTTGACCGAGACGACGGCCGGCAGCGGGATCTCGAACGACTCCCAGCCCCCGCCGGGTGCCTCGCGTCGGGCGACGATCGCGCCGTTGCCGACCTTCAGCGCCTTGACGCCGGTCACGCACGGCCGACCGAGGGCGGCAGCCGTCCGGATCCCGACCTGGAAGCCGCCGCTGTCCGCCGATTCGTTGCCGAACAGGATCAGGTCGAAGGCGCCACCGGCGGCCTCCTCCGCCCGGATCGACTCGACGATGGCCCCGGCCGTCGCGACCGGATCCCAGTCCCGTCCGTCGGTCTCGAGCAGGATCGCCCGGTCGATGCCGATCGCCATCGCCTCGCGGAGCTGATCCTCGGCCGCCGCGGGCCCGAGCGTCAGCACCGTGCTCGAGCCACCGGACGCCTCGACGATGCGGACCGCCTCCTCGACGGCGCATTCCTCGTGCGGGCTCACCGTGAACCCGAGATAGCGGACGTCGATGTCGGACCCGTCGGCCGTCAGGACGATCCGGCCGCCGGTCGCCGGGACACGCTTGACGCAGACGAGGATGTTCACGGTCAGGACCGGATTCGGGCGTTCTCGGGGTCGAAGAGCGGCGTGGCGCCGGCGACCGCCACCGTGACCGGGTAGCGCTCGCCGAAGTACTCGACGAGGAGCTTCGTGCCGACGACCGCGTGCTCCGGCGGGAGATACGACATCAGCAGGTGCTTGCCCAGCGACGGCCCGGACCCGGCGCTCGTCACGTACGAGCCGCGGCCCTTGGCATCGACGATTCGTCGCGCGTCCGTCGTCAGGATCGGCTCGCGGCCGAGCATGTAGCGCCTGACGCCGGACGAGGAAGTCGGGTCGTCGAGGGTCAGCGTGCAGAGGATCGCCGCCGGTGGCTCGGAGCGGCGCCGGAGATACGCCTCCTTGCCGACGAAGTCGGCGTCCTTGACCGTGGGCCGGGCCATGCCCGCCTCGACGAGGTCGAAATCCAGCTCGAGCTCGGCGCCATGCGCCCGGTAGCCCTTCTCGAGGCGGGCCGTGACGGCGTAGGTGCCGATCCCGACCGGCACCATCCCGTGGGGCTTGCCGGCCTCCCACAGGGCGTCCCAGACCCGCAGGCCCTGCTCGATCGGGACGTAGATCTCCCAACCGAGCTCGCCCACGTAGCTGATCCGCGACGCCAGCGCCCGGACGCCGTCGATCTCGACCGTCTTCGTCGAGAGGAACGGGAACCCGGCATGGCTGATGTCGGCGTGGCCATCCACGGCGGCGCCGAGGATGTCGCGCGCCCTGGGGCCCCACAGCCCGTAGGTCGTGAAGCTGTTCGTGACGTCGTGGAGCTGCGCCGAGCCGTCCGCGGGCAGGCCGTCCTCGAAGATCTTCCGATCGCGCATGCCCATCCCGCCGCCCGTGACGACCCGGAACCGGTCGTGGGCCAGGCGCATGATCGTGAGGTCCGCGAGGATCCCGCCGGCCGGGTTGAGGAGCGGTGTGTAGACGGTCCGACCCGGTGCGACGTCGACCTTGTTGACGCACAGCCGCTCCAGGGCGGCCAGCGCCCCGGGTCCCGTGACGTCGAAGATCGCGAAGGCCGAGAGGTCGACGAGGCCGGCCCGGTCGCGCATCGCGAGGTGCTCGGCGTTGATGATCGGCGACCACCAGCGCGATTCCCACTCGGCCGTGCGCGGCATCACCCGGTCGCCGTACTCGCCGAGCAGCGTCTCGTTCGTCCCGTACCAGAACGGCCGCTCCCAGCCGGCCGCCTCGAAGAACACGGCGCCCAGCTCGACGTGGCGGTCGTACGCCGGGGACAGCCGGATCGGCCGGTTCGATTCCCACTGCTCCATCGGGTGGACGATGCCGTAGGTCTTGTTGTAGCCCTCGGTCGTCCGGGCCGCGATGTGCTGGGCGGTCCTGTGGTGGTCGTAGAAGCGGGCGATGTCCGAGCCGTGGGGATCGATCTCGGGCTCACCGTTGGTCATCCACTCGGCGACGGTCTTCGCGATGCCCGGCGCCTCCTTGATCCAGACCGCGGCGACCGACCAGAGGCCCTTGACCTCCGGCGTCTCGCCGATGATCGGGTTGCCGTCCGGGGTCAGCGACAGCAGACCATTGATCGCGAGCTTCACCCCGACCGACTCGTCGCCGACGATCTCGGGGAAGAGCTCGAGAGAGTCCTCGAGCTGCGGGTCGAAGTCCTCCTTCGTGAACGGGAGCATCGTCGGCGAGAGCGCGGCCGTCGCGATCGACGGGATGTCGTCGGCCTCCATGAGGATCGCCCGGTGGGCGTACGACCCGATCTCGAAGCCCGTGCCGTGTTGGCGCTCGTACATGTTCGTGTCCATGTCGCGGACGATCGGGAAGCCGACCTCCTTGGTCGTGTGCTCGAACATCGGGACCGGGCCGATGTCGATCATCTGGTGGACCGCCGGGGTCAGCGGGATCGACGCGCCGGCCATCCTCGCGATCCGCGGGCTCCACACGCCGCAGGCGATGACGACGACCTCTGCCTCGATCGTGCCGGCGTCGGTGTGGACCCGCCGGACCCGGCCCTCCTCGACGTCGATGCCGGTGACCTCGACGCTGGCCGCGATCGTCAGCGCACCCATCTCCTGGGCCTTCTGGCGCATGAGCGTGCCGGCCTGGAGCGAATCGACGATCCCGACGCCCGGCGTGTAGAAGCCGCCGAGGATGACGCTCTCGTCGATGAACGGGACCATCGCCTTGACCTCGGCGGGCGTGAGCAACCGGCTGCCCTCGACGCCCCACGCGGTCGAGGACGCCATCCGCCGCTTGAGCTCCTCCATCCGCTCGGGCGTCCGGGCCACCTCGATGCCGCCGGTCTCGTCGTACACGCCGAGCTCGCGGTACTGGCGGGCGCTGTCCATCGTGAAGGCGGCCATCTCCTTGCCGTGATCGGTCAGGAAGATGAAGTTCGAGGCGTGGCCGGTCGAGCCGCCCGGGTTCGGCAGCATGCCTTTCTCGACGAGGACGATGTCGCGCCAGCCGAGGCGGGCGAGATGGAAGGCCATGCTGTTGCCGACGATGCCGGCACCGATGATGACGACGCGGGCGTTCGTCGGGACCGAGCTCATGCGAGGAACTCCTCCGGGCCGATGGATCGTGGCTTCGTGGCGCTCGTGACGGGGCAGGCCGGAAGTATCGCTCGCCGCCGGTGGCGCCGTCGATGGACAGCCGGCGCGATGCGTCCTGCGGGACTCCGCCGGGACATTGCCCGCATCAACGGCCCGAGCTCGCGCGGAAGGACTGAAGGGGGAGACTGAGCGATCCCTGTGGGTGTACCTTCCGCGCACGCCTCGCGTCACCGAGCAGGAGCATGCCGTGACCTCTGTCGCCGAGCCGACCGCCGCCGCCGCGACGGCGTCCGCCGGGGCCGCATCGGCCGCCGGTGCGTCCGACCGGGCAACGATCTCCGTCCGCCAGCTGTGGAAGGTCTTCGGCCCCGCCGAGCAGAAGCTGGCGGGCGACGCGGCCACGATCCCGTCGGCGGAATCGATCGATGCGACCGTCCGCAAGCACGGCGGAACGATCGCGGTGAACGACGTCTCGTTCGAGGTCCGGCCCGGCGAGGTGTTCGTCGTCATGGGCCTGTCCGGCAGCGGCAAGTCGACCCTCGTCCGCTGCCTGACCCGCCTGATCGAGCCGACGTTCGGTGCGGTCGAGCTCGACGGCGAGGACATCCGGAAGGCGAGTCCCGAGCGGCTCCGCGAGCTGCGTCGGCGCCGGTTCTCGATGGTGTTCCAGAACTTCGGCCTGCTGCCCCACCGGCGCGTCCTCGACAACATTGCGTTCGGGCTCGAGCTGCGCGGCGAGGCGCGCGCGCCGCGACTCGCCCGGGCCGAGGAGATGCTCGGGCTCGTCGGGCTCGACGGGATGGCCGATCGCTACCCCGAGCAGCTGTCGGGCGGCCAGCAGCAGCGGGTCGGGCTGGCCCGGGCGCTGGCCGGCGATCCGGAGGTGATGCTCCTCGACGAGCCCTTCAGTGCGCTCGACCCGCTGATCCGGCGGGACATGCAGAACGAGGTGATCCGCCTCCACCACGACCTGCGCAAGACGATGATCTTCATCACGCACGATCTCGCCGAGGCCCTGAAGCTCGGCGACCACGTGATGATCATGCGCGGCGGAAAGGTGGTCCAGATCGGCCGGCCGGAGGAGCTCGTCGCCCGGCCGGCCGACGACTACGTCGCGGATTTCGTCCGCGACATCCCGAAGTCGCATGTCCTCACTCTTCACTGGGTGATGCGACCGGCCACGGCCGACGACCCGGTCGACGGGCCGGTGTTCCGCTCGGACGCGGTCATCCGGACGGCTCTCCACGCCGCGGCCGCGACCGAGAAGCCGATTCGCGTCGTCGACGACGGGCAGCTCCTCGGCGTCGTTGACCGGGCCGCGATCCTCGAATCGGTCGCCGGCGCCGATCCGGCCGAGGCGCAGCTCGATCGACCGGGAGCGGGGCCGGAGCGACGCCCGTCGTCCTCGAGCCAGGTCGGCGACGGCGTCAACGACCCGACCGACGCGACGGCCTCGTACCTCGCCGATACCGCCGTGAATCCCGGACCCTCGGACCGCGATCGATGACCGCGATCGCGCTCCCGGCGCGGGCCCGTCTCGACCCACGCGAGAGCCGCCGGATCGCGCTCGTCCTGCTCGCGGTCGGCGGAGTCGTCCTGTACCTCGTCTTCCGCGGGACGGGGACGCTGCCGATCAACGAGGACTCGCCGGTCTTCCGGACCCTGACCGACGCCCGGAACACGATCCGCGACGACCGGCCCCCGCTTCTCGAGGCGATCGGAGCCCTGAAGGGTCCCGTCGGCGCGCTGGCGACGACGATCATCAACACCCTTGGATACGTCGGCTGGCTCGGCGTCATCGGACTCGCCACGGCGGCCGGCTGGCTGACCGGCGGCTGGCGACTCGCCCTCCTGGCGTTCGCCGGCTTGATGTCCGTCGGCGCTCTCGGACTCTGGGACCTGAGCATGTCGACGCTCGGACTGACGGCTGCCGCGGTCATCCTGTCGCTGCTGATCGGGATCCCGCTCGGGATCCTGGCCGCCCGGAGCCGGCGGCTGAACGCGTTCCTGACGCCGATCCTCGACGTCATGCAGATCATGCCGGCGTTCGCGTACCTCGCGCCCCTGACGCTCTTCTTCGGGATCGGTGCCGGCGCGGCGGTGATCGCGACGATGATCTACGCGATGCCCGCGGCGATCCGGATCACGGCCCTCGGCATTCGTCGAGTGCCGGCGACGACCGTCGAGGCCGCCTCATCAATGGGGGCGAGCGCCTGGCAGCTCCTCCGGAAGGTCCAGCTGCCGCTCGCCCGGCGCGTGATCGCGCTCGCCGTCAACCAGACGATCATGCTCGCCCTCGGGATGGTCGTGATCACGGTCCTGATCGACGCGCCGGGTCTCGGCGTGCCCATCTACCGGGCCCTCTCCGGTGGCCGCGTCGGCGTGGCGTTCGAGGCCGGCATCGCGGTCGTGATCCTCGCGATCGTGCTGGACCGGCTGACCGAGCGGCTGAGCGTCCAGACGGAGATCAAGCCAAACGCCGTGATCGATCGGGCCGCGGAGCAGCGGGCCAGGCGGATCCGTCTCGGGATCGGCGCAGCCGTTGCGATCGTCTCGGTCGCGATCAGCCTCCAGATCGACCCGTCCTTCCCGAGCGCGATCGGGATCTCGCTCGCGGGAGCCGTCAACGACGGGGTCGATTGGATCAAGTCGAACCTCGCGGCCGTGACCGAGGCGATCCGCACGGTCTTCACCGTGGGTCTCCTGAACCCGTTCCAGGGCGTGCTCACCTCGAGCCCGTGGTGGCTCGTGACCGGCGTTGGCGTCGCCCTCGCCTGGATCCTGTCCGGACTGCGGCCGGCCATCGTCACCGGCGTGTCGTTCCTCGCGGTCGCCGCGCTCGGCCTGTGGGAGGACTCGATGGTCACGCTCGCCAGCGTGCTGGTCGCGATCCTCGCATCGCTCGTGGTCGGGATCGTGCTCGGCATCCTGGCGGCGCGCAGCCGGTGGTTCTCGGCGGTCCTGAGGCCGATCCTCGACTTCTTCCAGACGATGCCGTCGTTCGTGTACCTGCTGCCCGCTGTCGCGCTCTTCCAGGCCACCCGGTTCACGGGGATCTTCGCGGCCCTGATCTATGCCGTCCCGCCGGTCATCCGGCTCGTCGAAGCGGGGCTGCGGTCGGTGCCGCCGACGCTGATCGAGGCCGCGACCGCCTCGGGCGCGACCGAGCGCCAGATCCTGATCAAGGTCCGGCTGCCCGTCTCGGCTCCGGCCCTCCTGCTGGCGATCAACCAGGGGATCGTGATGGTCCTGGCGATGGTCGTCGTCGGCGCCCTCGTCGGAGCGGGAGCGCTCGGCTACGACGTCATCGCCGGCTTCGCCCAGAGCGAGGACTATGGCAAGGGCCTCGCCGCCGCGTTCTCGATCGTGCTCCTCGGGATCATGCTCGACCGGATCACCCAGGGAGCGGGGACGAAACGGCCGCGCCTGAGGATGGCGGCGGGCTGACTCTCGCGCCGCTTGCCGCGATGGCGCATCATGCGCGAGCGCACGGCGATCTCGACGATGGGCAACGAGACGCCGGAACACGCTCCGCTCGGATCGACCAGACGGCGAGCCGGCGGGACACCAGGAGGAGAATTCGTGAGGAGATCGAGCAGTCCGCTCCTGCGCCTTGGCGCCCTCGCCGCCATCGCGGCCGTCGCATTCTCCGCGTGCAGCAATCGCGGCGGCGGCGCGTCGACGGCACCCGGCGCGAGTGGTCAGCCGGCGGGCAGCACCGCGGCCGGCGGGACCATCAACATCGCGATCAACCCATGGGTCGGCTACGAGGCCGACGCCGCGGTGGTCGGCTACATCGCCAAGTCCAAGCTGGGCTTCACCGTCAACGAGAAGAACCTCAAGGAGGAGATCTCGTGGCAGGGCTTCGAGAGCGGTGACGTCGACGTCATCCTCGAGAACTGGGGCCACGCCGACCTGGCCAAGACCTACATCACGGACAAGAAGGTGGCCGTGGATGCCGGGCCGACCGGCAACAAGGGGATCATCGGCTGGTACGTCCCGCCGTGGCTCGCCAAGGAGCATCCGGACATCCTCGACTGGAACAACCTCAACAAGTACGCCACCCAGTTCAAGACGACCGAATCCGGCGACAAGGGCCAGTTCCTCGACGGCGACCCGACGTTCGTCACGAACGACGCGGCGCTCGTCACGAACCTCAAGCTGAACTTCAAGGTCGTCTATGCCGGCAGCGAGAGCGCCCTCATCGAGGCCTTCCGCGCGGCCGAGACGAACAAGAAGTGGCTGATCGGCTACTTCTACGAACCGCAGTGGTTCCTCGCGGAGGTCCCGCTCGTTCGGGTCAAGCTGCCGCCGTACACGGACGGCTGCGACGCCGATCCGAAGAAGGTTGCCTGCGACTATCCCGACTACATCCTCAACAAGGTCGCAAGCAAGAAGTTCTCCGACACGGGCGCCGCAGCGTGGACGCTCGTCAAGAACTTCAGCTGGACCAACGAGGACCAGAACTCGGTGGCGGCCTCCATCAACAGCGGCAAGACGCACGACGAGGCCGGCAAGATCTGGGTCGACGCCAACGAGGCGAAGTGGAAGGCCTGGATCCCGGCATCCTGACCGGCCGCAGCGCGCAACCGGAACCAGAAGCAACGGCCGGCGACGTTCGCCGGCCGTTGCGATTCGCGAGCCGGGTGCCGTTGCTCATGCACGGAACCCGTACCCGGCGTTGACGAATCGATCACACTCTTGACGCAGCGTGTCGCCGAGCGGTGAAATGCGCGCGACAGGCCGCGGTCCGTCCACGCGTTTCGAACCGGCCGCCGTCACGACACGCGCGCGCAGCTTGGGCCAGTCGCCAACGTTCGTTGGGGCCCGAATCGACGAGGAGGAACGTGTGACCATGATTCGAGGCTTCCGACGCGAGATGGTGCTGGCCGTTGGCGCGGCCGTCATCGTCGGCGCCTGCAGCAGCGGTGGGGGCGGGGCCAGCAGCGGGACCGGGGCAGGGCTTCCGAACGTCCCGCAGACGCTGATCGACGCCGCCAAGGCCGAGGGCAACCTCTCGACCATCGCCCTGCCGCACGACTGGTGCAACTACGGCCAGATCATCGACGGCTTCAAGGCGAAGTTCGGCATCAAGGTCAACGAGCTGAAGCCCGACGCCGGATCCGGCGACGAGATCGAGGCGATCAAGGCCAACAAGGACAATCCCGGACCGCAGGCCCCGGACGTGGTCGACGTCGGGATCACCTTCGGCGACCCGGCCAAGACCGACAAGCTGATCCAGGCGTACAAGGTCGCGACCTGGGACACGATCGATCCGAAGCTCAAGGATCCCGACGGCTACTGGTACGGCGACTACTACAGCATCCTGACGTTCGAGACGAACACGTCCGCGACCAAGTCCCCCGCCGACTGGGCGGACCTGCTCGGGCCCGACTACAAGAACAAGGTCGCCCTGGCCGGTGACCCGCGTGCCTCCAGCCAGGCGTACAACGCCGTCTACGCGGCCGCGCTCGCGAACGGCGGCTCGCTCGACAACGCCCAGCCGGGCCTCGACTTCTTCAAGAAGCTCAACGACGCCGGCAACTTCGTCCCGACGATCGCCAAGCCGGGGACGATCGACACCGGCGTCACGCCGGTCACGATCCGCTGGGCGTACAACGCGCTGTCCCACAAGGACACCGCCAAGGGCAACCCGCCGATCGAGGTCGTCGTCCCGAAGGCCGGACGGTTCCTGGGTGTCTACGCCCAGGCGATCAGCGCCTACGCGCCGCATCCGAACGCCGCCAAGCTCTGGATGGAGTACCTCTACTCCGACGAGGGCCAGGCCGGCTGGCTGAAGGGCTACTGCCACACGACGCGTCTCGACGATCTGAAGGCTCGCAAGGTGTCGAGCGATCTGATCGCCAAGCTGCCGGACATCACCGGGGCCGTCTACCCGACTTCGGCCCAGGCCGCCAAGGCCAAGGACCTGATCACCAAGCAGTGGGACACCGTCGTCGGCGCCAACGTCAAGTAAGCCCGACCTGACACGCGTCCTGTGACCGAGATCGCCTCGGTGACCGCGGAGCGGGGTGTGCCACCGGCACGCCCCGCTCGACGCTTCCGGCCCGGAACGTGGGCCGGGCTCATCCCGTTCTTCGTCTTTGCCCTGCTGTTTCTCGGGCTGCCGATCGCATTCCTCGCGTTCGGCAGCATCGCCGACAACACGACCGGCGCCCCGACGCTCGACAACTACGCCGCGCTGTCGACACCGCTCGTGGTCAACGCGTTCCAGACCAGCATCGAGGTCAGCCTCGTGACCGCGATCGTCGGCGGGATCTTCGGCTTCCTGCTCGCGGTGGCGGTCATCCTCGGGCGGCTGCCGCGGGTCCTGCGCAGCGCGCTGATGACCTTCTCCGGCGTGGCCTCCAACTTCGCCGGCATCCCCCTTGCGCTCGCCTTCATCTACACGCTGAGCGCCGAAGGGATGGTGACCCACCTGCTGCGCGGCGTCGGGCTCAACCTCGATTTCAAGATCTTCTCGAAGTTCGGCATCGAGATCGTCTACCTCTACTTCCAGTTCCCCCTGATGGTCCTGATCATCGCCCCGGCGATCGACGGCCTGAAGCCGGAATGGCGCGAGGCCGCCGAGAACATGGGCGCCTCGAGCGCCGACTACTGGCGGCGGGTCGCCCTGCCGATCCTCACGCCGACCCTCCTCGGCAGCATGATCCTGCTGTTCGGCAACTCGTTCGGAGCCCAGGCGACGGCGTACCAGCTCAGCGCCGGGCTGGTCCCGCTCGTGCCGCTCGCGATCGGCAACCAGATCAGCGGCGACGTCCTGCACAACGCCGGGCTCGGCTACTCGATGGCGATGGGCATGGTCGCGGTGATGGGCGTCTCGATCGTCGGCTACGCGTGGCTCCAGCGTCGAGCGGAGCGCTGGCTTCGATGACGGTCGCCTCGAACTTCGCCGGCGTACCACTGGCCTTCGCCTTCGTGTTCACGATCGGCCGGGTCGGCCTGGTGACGGTGATCCTCAAGGACGTCTTCGGCATCAACCCATACGCCGAGGGCTTCTCGATCTATT
>DATNBW010000032.1:0-14138 GCA_035607275.1 Verrucomicrobiia bacterium
ACGAACTCGTCCACCAACTTGTCCACATGAAACGGACGTTCTGCGCAGAATCGACCAGGGCTTGCCGGTGACCGCCGAACGCCGCGCCCCGGACCGTCAGGCCGGGCGGCGCTCGATTCCCAGCCCGGGCGTCTCCGCGAGTCGCCAGCGGCAGCCATCGTCGAGGACCAGACCCGTGAAGGGATCGGCGGCGAGCAGGAGATTGCCGTCGAGGTCGACCCAGTCGGCGAGCGAGGCGACGGCCGCCGATGCGGCGATCACGATCGACGTCTCCTCCATGCAGCCGAGGAAGGTCCGGAACCCGAGCGCGCGGGCGCGGCTCAGCATCGCCCGGGCGGGACCGATCCCGCCACATTTGGCGAGCTTGACGTTCACCCCCGCGACGACCCCGACGAGGCCGTCGAGATCGTCGATCGTGACCGCACTCTCGTCCGCGACGATCGGCAACGAGGAGCGTTCCTGCAGCCAGCGAAGCTGATCGAGCCGGCGTGCCGCAAAGGGCTGCTCGATCAGCTCGACACCGAGCCGCTCGAGCTCCGGCAGGAGCGCGAGGGCGTCCTCCGGCTGCCAGCCCGTGTTGGCATCGACCCGGATCGGTCCGCCGTAGACGGCCCGGACGGCCTCGAGCGTCGCGAGGTCGGCGGGTCCACCGCACTTGATCTTCAAGGCGGGAAAGTGGGCCGCCCGAACGGCTCGCTCGGCGACGACGGCGGGCTCGTCGAGCCCGAGGGTGAAGTCGGTCGGCGGGATCGGCCCGTGGAGGTCGAGGAGGTCGGTGATCGTCCGGCCCGAGACCTTGCCGACGAGGTCGTGGAGGGCGACGTCGAGAGCGCATTTCGCCCCGCCGTGGTGGGCGATCGCGGCCGCCATGCGCTCACCGGCCGCGACGAGCGCCGCGCTCGTCGGATCCGGCTCGCCCACGGCGTCGAGCAACAGGGGCGTGACCGCCACCATGGTCTCGACGGTCTCGCCGTAGAACCGCTCCGGATATCCCTCACCGATCCCGACGAGGCCGGGAAACCGATCGTCGCGCAGCTCGACGACCACCGTCGTGACGGCGCGGCCGGCGTCATGGTCCGAGCGGGCGATCCGGAACGGCTCGCGCAGACCGAGGTGGAGGACCTCGTGGCTCAGGTGGAGCGTCACCTCAGCGGCCCGCGACCCATGGAAGCTCGCCGACGGCGGCTTCGATCCGCTCCCAGAGCGGGCCGGCGCCGAACCGGACCGGGTCGTCGACCGGCAGACCCGTCTCGGCCGCGACCCGTGCGATCTCGGCCCGCGCCGCGTCGACCGACGAGAGCGCCGACGTGTTCAACGCGACCGCGACGATCTTCGACGGGGCGATCAGCCCGGCGACGCGCTCGTGGAGGTCGATGAACGGGCGCAGGTCGGCGATCGGGAAGGACGCGTCGGGCAGGTGATCGAAGTCGTGCTCGGTCTGGCCGGCCTTGTGGACGAGGACCATCGCCTGGGGCGTCGCCCCGTGGATGAGGGCCAGCGTCACCGACGAGTACGCGGGGTGATCGAGCGATCCCTGGCCCTCGACGATCACCCAGTCGGCGCGCCGCTCGCCCTCCTCGACCAGCCACTCGACCGTGCCCTGGGCGAAGTCGCTGATCAGTCGATCGACCGCCGCTCCCCAGCCCTCGATCATCATCCCGGTCTGGCCGGTCGGCACGAAGGCGGTCGAACGACCCGCGGCCCGGGCGGCGGCGCGCAGCTCCAGGCCGACCGACATCTTGCCGATCGCGCAGTCCGTGCCGACCGTCAGGATCACCCGCTTGCCCGGACCGTGCCGTCGACCCACGGAGGTCTCCATCCGTGTGGGTGGCCGGCGATAGTCGACGATCGAGGTGCCCGCACGGGCCGCCTCGGCCGCGAACTCCGGATCGTCGCCCAGGAAGGTGTGGAGCCCGGAATGGACGTCGAGCCCGGCCCGGATCGCGGCCAGGATCGCCGCCCGCCAGCTGTCGGGCAGGCGGCCGCCCGTCGGAGCGATGCCGATCAGGAGCGTGTCCGGCCGAGGCTCGCGGGCCAGGGCCTCGTCGAGCGAGCCGACGATCGGAATGTCCCGGCCGGGCAGGATCGCCGCGACGTTGCCGCCGGCCTGCGTCGAGTCGATGACCGCCCGGACGTCGTCAGACCCGTAGCGGATCACGCCGACGGCGGTCTTGCCATGGTGGAAGCCGAAGTTGCCCTCGGCGAGGATCACGAGGCGGCGCGGCGCATGGCTCGGTGGTTCTCTCACCGGCCGAGTCTACGAAACGACGGCGCCGTGTGATGGCGTCCCGATCAGCATGCCGACAGCGCGCGTCCCGGGACCCCCGGACGCCATACCCTGACGACGTGGACACGATCTCGGCGCAGCGCCGCGGTGACGTCGCGATCATGACTGGCCAGGACACCGGCCCGGAGACCGGCGACGGCCCGGTCGACGCGATCGTCGTCGGGGCGGGCCCGAACGGGCTCGCCGCCGCCATCACCCTCGCCCGGGCCGGGCGGTCCGTCCGCGTGCTCGAGGCCGCCGACGTCGCCGGCGGCGGACTGCGCACGGCCGAGCTGACCCTGCCCGGCTTCCGGCATGATCCATGCGCCACGATCGTGCCCCTGACCGCGGCCTCGCCGTTCTTCCGGACCGTCGATCTAGCCGCCCGGGGCGTCGAGCTCATCCATCCCGACGCTCCGTTCGCGCATCCGCTGGATGGCGGCGCGGCCGCCGTGCTCGAACGATCCGTGAGCGCAACGGCCGCCGGGCTCGGAGCTGACGACGGCCGGGCGTGGCGCACGACCTTCGGCCCGCTGGTGCGTCGTGCGGACGATCTCGCGGACGAGCTGCTGCGGCCTGTCCTCCACATGCCGCGCCACCCGCTCGCGCTGGCGACGTTCGGCCGGCCAGCTCTGCGCTCGGCCGAAGGCTTCGCCAATGGCCGCTTCCGGGATCCGCCGGCTCGAGCCCTGTTCGCCGGCGTCGCAGCGCATTCGATGCTCCGGCTCGACCGGCCCCTGACCGCGTCGTTCGGACTCGTTCTCGCCACGTTTGCCCATTCCGCCGGCTGGCCGATGGTCCGCGGCGGGTCGGCGGCGGTCGTCGATGCGCTCGTCGCCGAGCTCGAGGCAGCCGGCGGGTCGGTCGTCACCGGCCGTCGAGTCGCCTCGTTCGCGGAGCTGCCGCCGGCCCGGGCGGTCCTGTTCGACGTCACTCCCCGCCAGCTCGTCGCCATCGCGGGCGATCGGCTGACGCCCCGCACCCGGCGCCATGCCGAGCGATTCCGGTACGGCTCGGGCGTGTTCAAGGTCGACTGGGCGCTCGACGGGCCCGTCCCATGGATGGCGGACGGCCCGCGCCGTGCGGCCACCGTCCATGTCGGCGGGACGCTCGGGGAGATCGCGGCTGCCGAGGCGGATGTTGCCGCGGGACGTCATCCGGATCGACCGTACGTGCTGTTCGTCCAGTACCAGCCGTGGGATGTCTCGCGCGCGCCGGCCGGCAAGGGAACCGCCTGGGCGTACTGCCACGTGCCTGCAGGATCGATCGTCGACATGACGTCCCGCATCGAAGCCCAGGTGGAGCGGTTCGCGCCCGGGTTTCGCGATCTCATTCTCGCCCGCGCCACGCACGGCCCGGCGGCGATGGAGGCGTACGACGCGAACTACGTCGGCGGCGACATCAACGGCGGCATCCAGGACATCCGCCAGCTCGTCTTCCGGCCGTGGCCAATGCCCGATCCATACCGCCTGGGTGACGGCCTCTACCTGTGCTCCTCGTCGACTCCGCCGGGCGGCGGCGTCCACGGAATGTGCGGGATGCTCGCGGCGCGCTCGGCCCTCCGCCACGAGCTCCGCTGACGCCGCGCGACCCGCGCGAAACCGCATGGACACGTCCGCGCCGCTGGCGCAGGATAGTTCGAGCGGAGGAAGCGCGAGTCCCGGGGGAGGTCGCGGCGCCAGGCCGCGCGAGGGAGGACGGGACATGTCCAGGTCGGCGTTCAGGCGAGCAGGCGGCATCGCGGTCGCCACGATGATCCTCACGAGTGCGCTGGGCATGCCGGCGCCCGCCCTGGCGGTGACTCCGCCGCCCACCCTGACCGGCGAGTTCCTGTCGGCGTTTCCCGCGTTCATTCCGACGAGCACGGTCGACATCGTCGCGACCTGCGATCCGGCCGGGACCTCGACGATCGCGTGGTCCGTCAGCGGTGACGCGTTCGGCCCATACCCGGGAACATTCGTCGAGACCGGCACCGCGACGGTCGGCCCGCAGACGGCGCCGGCATTCGTCAACGGGCTGCAGCTCGGATATCTCGTCTCGGTCGAGGCGTTCTTCGCGATCGACTCGCCGACCGGCCAGGTGATCGGAAGCAAGCGGCTGACGGGCACCACGGACCTCGGCGGCTGTCGCGACCTCGATGACTTCATCGCGCCGGACGGGACGCATGTGAGCGGGACGTTCCGACGCGTCGCGGCTCTCTCGATGGCGTACGAGGCCATCGTCATCACGGACGACGCCGCCTACCTCGATTCGGGGACGAGCGGTCTCCTGCTCGAGCATTTCGCCGGCACGGGCATCGCCGAAGTCGACGCGGTGCAGGAGGCCTTCACGAGCACCCAATCGGGCCTCGTGGCGGCAACGGGCGGGCGGGCGACCGGCGGCGGTCGCGTCGGCGACGTCACCTTCGGCTTCACCGCGGCGAGCGACAAGGCCGGGACCAAGGGTCGCTGCGCGGTCGTCGACGCGACCGCGGACGTCATGGTGAAGTGCCTCGACGCAACCTCGGTCGCCGTGTCCGGCAACTGGGCGGTCATCCTCGGCAACGCGGTCTTCAACGGCGCGGCCGTCCGCTACCGGATGGATGTCACCGATCTCGAGGAGTCGGGCAGCGGTTCGGACAGCTGGACGATCCATCTGTCGAACGGCTACGCCGCCGGCGGGGTCCTGACCGAAGGAAACGTCCAGGTCCACCGCTGACCGGGGAGTGGTACCGCATACCGGCTTCCGGCTGAAGCTCTCATCCGCGCCAGCCAAATTCAGAAACGCCTGCCACGAAACGCTCGAGACGGCCCGAGACATGAGACACATTCGGGAACTGCGTCAGCGGGCCAGTGAGCTGCTGCGGCGGGTTGAGGCCGGCGAGACGATCGAGATCACCGACCGGGGGCGGCCGGTTGCGGTGCTCGCGCCCCTGCCGGATCAGCGCCCGATCGACCGCTTGCGGGCAACCGGCGATCTCGTGCCGGCCCAAGCCGATCTGAAAGACCTGCCGCGAGCAGTTCGGTTCGGACCTGCGGGGGTTCGTTACCTATGCCGACCACCTCGCGACTGCGGCAGCCGGCCGAGGGCTCCGGGTGATCCGACCGGCCTGACCGCCGAACCTGCCGACGATCCGACCGCCCGCCATCCCCGCCGCGCACGAAACAGGGCCGCGAGTCGAACGGGTCTCCGGCGCCGCCGACGACGAGCGTCGGACGCCAGCTCAGCGCCGAACCGCCATCCATCCCGCCATCTCGTCTCCGTCGGCCGATTCGGATACGAGGCCGAGGCGAACCGCGATCGCTGCGATCTCCGCGCGGCCGTTCGCTCTCAGCTTCGACTTGATGTTCGATACGTGCACGCTGGCCGTCTTCTCGCTGATGAACAGGTCGGTGGCGATCTCCCGGTTCGTGCGCCCCAAGGTGAGGCGTTCGAGGACGTCCTGTTCGCGTCGCGTCAGCCTGAATGACGTCCCACGGCCGACGGGCGCGGCGCCGGACGCCCGCACGGACACCACGGGCCGGCCAGCGAGGTCGAGCCGTGACCGCACGGCCAGCCGCTCGATCTCCCGCTGGAGGGGAGCGGCCCCCAAATGGCTCGCGATCTGGTGCGCCTCCACTGCAACCGCTTGCGCGGCGGCACGCGACCCGCGGGCGAGCAGGAGCGCCTCGGCCTGGCGGAATCGGCTGTAGGCCTGGTCATGGGGATGCCGCAGCTCGTCGGCTGCGGCCGCGGCGGTGGCCCACCCTGCTGCACTGGAGCGACCCATGAGCCGGGTCAGCTCCGCCTTGCCGAGGGCCGCGTCGAGGGCCAGGTGTGGGTCGCCCCCTCCAGGCAGCTCGCGCACGAGCTGCGCGTGACGATCGAGCCGTTCGCCGAATTCGCGGCCGATCGCGAGCGCCTGGTCCAACCGAGCCGCGTCGCCGAGCGGACGAGCTGCCTCGGCGATGTCTGCCGCAGCTCGGATCGCCAGGCGATGGCCCACTCGCATGTGGACGTCGCGCTCCGGCTCGGCCGATCGCGCCAGGCTCTCTCTCACGGAGTCGATGGCTTCGGACGGCTGCCCGCGCGCGATCGACAACAGGGCGCTGCTCGAGTACAGGTCGGTCCATCCATACGCGGTCGCGGTAAACGCCTTGCACATCAGCAGCACGGTCTCGAGGTGTTCGGCGGCGGAGTCCAACCTGCCGCGTCCCAGGTCGAGAAGGGCTTGAGCGCCATGCGCCAGGACTCCGTGCGATCCCTCAGGATCCTGCTCGAGGGCGCCCGAGATCCAATCGTCCGCCTCCGGCCAGCGCCCGAGGAGGAAGGCCGTGACACCCCTGATCGCTCGCAGGGCGCTCCCGTATCCCTCCGCTCCCCACTTCCCGCTCTCGGCGATCCCCTCCTCGGCCACGTTGCACGCCTCATCCAGGTCTCCGGCCCAGTGGAGTGCCAGTGCGAGCTCGATGCAGATCTCGGCCGCCCCGGTGAAATCCCCCGCCGAGCGCGCCATGCTCAGCGCCTCGCGCAGGGTTCGGACTCCCGAATCGGCTTCGCCAACCGCCGCGGCGTTGCGCCCGATACAGCCAAGGGCGCGAATCTCTGCGGCGGCCGATCCAACCGCCCGCGCGGTTGACAGGGCCTCCTCGGCAATGCGGTTCGACTCACTGAAGTGGCACTTCAGCCCAAGCGCTTGGGCCAGGACGCCCAACACCTGGGCGCGTGCGACTGACGGAGGATCGGCCGGCAACAGGTCCAGCGCCCGAAGCGCCACGGGCTGTGCCGCGTCGGGATTGCCTGAGCCGAGGTGATAGACGGCGAGGCGTTCGAGGAGCGTCCCGGAGCGCATCTGGTCCGGCTCGACGACGGGCTCGGCGCCGAGCGCTACCTGGACGAGCTCGATGGCATTGCGGTACGCCCCGGTCAGGGCGGCTGCCTCGGCGGTTCGCATCGTCAGCTGATGGCGCGTCAGCCCTTCGACGGTCTCCGTGGAAGTGGGCCACAGGCTCAAGGCGAGGTGGAAGTGCGCAAATGCGTTGCCGAAGGCAAACATCCGCTCCGCCGCCAATCCGGCGCGGACGAGGGCCGGCAGCGCCCGGCGCGGGTCGCGTGCCTCGTACCAGTGATGCGCCAGCTCGGAGGCTACCGTCGCATCGACATCGGCGCCGGCATGAACCGTTTCGACCGCCGTGGCCACCGCCGCATGGAGCGCCAGCCGCTCACCCGGCAGCAGCTCATCGTAGACCGCTTCGCGAACGAGGCCATGGCGGAACTGCATGACCTCATCGTCGCCAGCCAGCAGCAGGGAGCGATCGATCGCCTCTCGCAGAGCCCCGGCCATCTCGGCCGGCTCCATTCGGGTGACGATCGCCAGGACGTCGTGTCTTGCGGATTGACCGGCCACCGCGACCACGCGCAGGAGGTTCCGCGATGCGGTCGAAAGCCCGCCGATTCTTGCCAGCAGCGTCTCTCGGAGGGTAAGCCCAAGCCGTCGCTCTCCCCGCTGCTCTGCGACGAGCAGCTCCTCGGTGAAGAACGCGTTGCCTCCGCCGCGTTCGTGGAGGCTGGTGACGAGGGGTCGGTCTGGAGGACTGCCGAGGATCCCCGCGAGCTGGTCATGGACCTCGCTCGGCGTGAACGGGGCGAGCTCGATGCGCTCGACCTGTCCAGTGCGCCCCAGCTCGGCGAGCAGGGCAAGGAACGGATGGCGCTCATTCAGCTCATCGGTTCGATAGGTGCCGATCAGCACCACGCGACCGTGCGTGAGGTTTCGCACCAGGAATCGCAGCATGTCGCGGGTCGAGCGATCCGACCAATGCAGGTCCTCCAGCACGATGACGGTGACCGCGTCCGCGGCGATACGCTCGATCAGCCCGAGCACCTGGAGATAGAGGGTGGACTGGGTGGCGGACGTGGATGTGCCGGCACCAGTCTCGCCGTCGCCGCCGGTTTCGAGGTCGGGGATCAGCTGCTGGACCGCGGATCGGGCAGGCCCGACGATGCGGTCGAACTCCTCGGACGGGAGGGTCTTCAACCACGGGCGAAGGGCAGCGACGAGCGGGTCATACGGACGCGCACCGTCTCCGAGATCGACACAAGCACCCCCGAGGAAGCGGAGTCCGGCGGGCTCAGCGCCCGCTCGAAGCTCGGCCAGGAGACGGGTCTTGCCGACGCCGGCCTCGCCCCCGACGATGACCGTGCCGACCACGCCCGACCCGGCACCTTCCAGCACGGCCTGCAGCCGTCGAAGCTCCTCGCCGCGTCCGACGAACACGGGACTCGCGATCCGCACGGTCATCGGGCGATTATCGGCCCCTGGCGAGTGAATCGGCTACATGTGGGCTGGCCTAAGCACTCGAGCCGGCGAAAACTAAGGAGCAGCCCATTGCAGTGGATCGCCGCCGAAACATACCCTCCCCGCAACGCGGGAAGGACGGAGAGATCATGGATACATCGAGTGCCCCGGCACCGGACGTTCGCATGGACCTTGTCGGGCAGGCGTGCGCGACGTTGACTCCGATCATCGCGGCTCGGATGCGTCTTCTGCCGAGCGGGCAGGTCCTCGAGGTCATCTCCGACGACCCCACGGCGCGCAGCGGCTTGGCCTCCTGGGCGAGGCTGACCGGCAATCCCATCGTGGCCATCGTCGAGGACGAGTCAGGGCGGACCCGCTACTACCTGCGTCGAAAGTAGCCTGGAGGAGCAGATCGATGCCGCGATTCATGGCGCAATCAACGCACGGTCGCGAGGATCCGGAACGAGCCACGCTGCCGTTCATCGTCGCGAACGTCGCCGCATCGGCCGATCAGGAGGCCATCGTCCTGCTCACGATCGAGGGCGTGTGGCTGGCGACGAACGGCTACGCGGACGACATCCACCACGAGGGCATGCCGCCGCTCCGCGAAGTCCTTGCCTCGCTGCTCGCCAACGGCGGCGAGATCTGGGCCTGCGGCGCCTGCACGAAGCCGCGGGGCATCACCGACAACGACCTGATCGAGGGTGCACGGATCATCTCCGCGGTGGACTTCGTCGCCGAGCTCGCAAGCGGCACCCCCCTCTACACCTGCTGATCCGGCCAGGAAATGAGGAAACTCGGGTCGGCCGCCTAAGGACCGTGCCGATGCGGTGCGCCGACCAGAGAACCACCCTCTCCCCTGGATGAAGCGGGGCACGCGCCCCGCCGGCTAATGGAGAGGGAACGATGACCGGCTTCTCAGCGGACAAATCCACGCGCCAGCGCCGTCGACCGGCCGGCGCCAGTCTCGTCCGGGTCCTGGCGGCCTGAGGGCGAGCTTGGCGGCCGAAGCGCCGACGCGAGAGGAAACGCGCGTCCGGTTCGGTGGCTCCATCCACGTTCCCGAGGACGAGCTCTGCCACTTCACGTTCGAGGCGCCGTCCGACCGCGAAGTTGCGCTCGCCGCTCAGCGTTCGGGTCTGGACCCACTTCGCGTGGTCGGGGCCAGCCCACCGACCTGGCAGCCGCCGTCTCCCTGACGGCGGCGCCATCGGACTTCGAATCAGCCCAATGGAAGGAGAACACGCCATGCATGTTCCGAAGATCCGGCTCTCCGCTGCGGCGGCTGCCCTGCTCCTCATGGGTGTCGCCGGGACGGCCCTGGGGACCCCGCCGTCCGGCGTGCTGTCCGCACCGATCCTCGCTCGCGGCGACTTCACCGATCCAGTCGACGTGAAGTTCAAGATCGGCACCGACCAGGGCATCGTCGTGTCCAACGCGCCAGATGCGGGCGAGGTCGTCGTCCAGCAGATCACCATCGCGCCAGGCGGCACCACCGGCTGGCACAGCCATCCGGGACCCGTCGTGGTGGTCGTGAAGGCCGGCGCCCTGACATTCGTCGAGGTGGAGCAGGGCGTCTGCACCGAGACGATCTATCCGGCGGGGTCGGCCTTCGTCGATCCGGGCCAGGGCCATGCCCATTCGGCGTTCAATCGCGGCACCGTAAATCTCGAGCTGATCGCCACGTACTTCGACGTGCCGGTCGGCGGCTCGCCGCGCATCGATCAGCCAGCCGCGGCCGCATGCTGAGGCCCCTCTCGGGCGACGGCGCCTGATCCGGACCCCGCTCGCTTCGAGGGGCGCGCTACACGGCGCGCCCCTCGACGCATGCCGGCTTGCTGGCGTCACCCGGAGGCGCGCCATCCGGGGCCACCCCCGCGCACGTTGGTGTGACCCGTGCATGGTGTGGTGGTACCGCATACCGGATTCCCGGTGAAAAAACGTCTCATGCGTCTCAGCCGCGTTCACCCAGTCCCAATCAGAGACGCATCAGACTCATTGAGACAGGATCGATAAAAGGCGAGCGCCGCTCCGGGCGCCGTGACCACCCTGCGCTACGATGGGACCGATGAGCGTCGAATCGCCGCCGCAGACTTGCCCGCGGTGCGACGCCAGCGTGGCTGCGGACGCGAAGTTCTGTGCCAATTGCGGCCAGGCCCTACCCGACGCGGCTGCCGCTGACGCGCCTGCGATCGACGCGGACGCAACCCACGCCCGTCTGACTGCGGCCGCGCCCACGCCACTCATCACGAAGATGCGGGCGGCCCGCCTGACCGGCGAGCGCAAGCCTGTGACGGCGCTCTTCGTCGACGTCGTGGGCTCGACCAGGCTCGCAGAGCTGATCGACCCGGAGGACTGGACGGCGCTCATCAACGAGGCCTTCGACCTCATGTCCCGCGCCGTCTTTCGCTACGAGGGCACCATCGCCCAGCTCCAAGGCGATGCGCTGCTCGCGTTCTTCGGCGCCCCTGTCGCGCACGAGGACGATCCCGAGCGCGCCATCCTCGCCGCGCTCGACATGCTCGATGCCACCGGCGAGTTCGCCCGCCAGCTGAAGGCAACACAAGGCATCGAATTCCGGATCCGCGCCGGCATCAACAGCGGCCCGGTCATGGTCGGCAACGTCGGGTCCGACCTGCGGTACGAGTACACGGCGCTGGGCGACGCGGTGAACGTGGCCGCGCGGATGCAGACCGCCGCACAGCCCGGCACGATCATGATCACCGAGATGACGCGCCGCCTTACCGGCGACACGTTCGACCTCGACGATCTCGGCGAGATCGAGGTCAGGGGCAGGACCGAGCCGATCCACGCCTTTCGGGTCATCGGCCGAAAGGCCGCGCCGGCCCGCCGGCGCGGGCTCGAATCCGTCGGGCTCGACAGCCCCATGGTCGGGCGCGCCGAGCAGCTCGAGCGCTTGACCTCGCTGCTCGACATCATCGCCGCAGGTCGGGGTCGGGCCGCGTTCATCGTCGGCGAGCCGGGCATCGGCAAGAGCCGCCTTCTCGCCGAGCTCAAGATGGTCGCCCTCGCCCCACCGTCGACTACCCGCTGGTTCGAGGGCCGCTGCGTCTCGTACGGGCGCAACTTGCCCTACCACCTGCTCATCGACCTGATCCGGTCGATCCTCGGCTTCTCGTTCTCCGCGACGGAGTCGGAGGCGCGCGCGGCGCTCGACGCTGCCCTCCTCGACGTCCTGGGCGCGGACCAGGCCGAGGCCGAGGACACCGCGGTGTACCTCGCCGACCTCCTCGGACTGCCCCTGCGTCCGGGGGAGGCGATCCAGACCGAAGCGCCGGACGTGCTCCAGAGCCGTTACATCGCGGCGACGCACCGGCTCCTTCGCGGGCTGGCCGCGCGCGGTCCGGTCGTGGTGGTCTGCGAGGACATCCACTGGGCCGACCCGGCGTCCATCGACGTCGCCCGCCAGCTCATGCCGCTCGCGGGCCAGCTGCCCATCCTCTTCGTCGCAGCGATGCGCGCCGAGCCGGACGCCCCCGGCTGGGCCCTCATCGGCCACGCGCGGGAGCTGTTCGGCGAGGCCCTCACCGAGATCCCACTTGAGCCGCTCACGGAGGCCGGCAGCAGGGCCCTCGTGGCCAACCTGCTGGAGATCGAGTCGCTGCCCGCGCGCGTGCGAGACCTGATCCTCGCGAGGTCGGAAGGCAACCCGTTCTTCGTCGAAGAGGTCGTCCGAATGCTCATCGAGCGCGGCGCGATCGTGCAGGAAGGCACACGCTGGGTCGCCACCGAGGACGTCGCCTCGATCGAGATCCCAGAGACGCTTCACGGGCTGCTGCTGGCGAGAATCGACCAGTTGCCCGACGATGCCAAGCGCAGCCTTCGGGTCGCGGCGGTGATCGGCCGCCAGTTCCCGGTGCGAGTGCTGGAGCGCGTGATCGGAGCCGAGCCGTGACCACGACCGCCCAGGTGGACGTCCTCGAGGCGAAGGGCCTGATCCGACTCGCGTCGATCCGCCCGGAGCTCGAGTACCTGTTCCGGCACGGCCTCGTCCAGGATGCGGCCTACTCGTCGCTGCTCAAGCAGGAGCGTCGCGAACTCCATGGGCGGGTCGGCGCGGCGCTGGAAGCGTTGTACCCGGAGCGCGCGGGCGAGCTCGCTCTCGTGCTGGCCATGCACTTCGAGCAGGCCGGCGACGCCGGGCGCGCGATCGAGTACTACGTGGCGGGTGCCAAGCATGCGCTCGGCCAGTACGCGATCCAGGAGGCGTACGCGGCGTTCGACCGGGCGGCGAGCCTGATCGCCGAGGAGGAGGCCACCCCGGCCGACGTCCAGCTCTCGGCCGATGAAGCCGATCGCCGCCGCCGGCGCCGTATCGAGGTCGACCTTGGCCGGGCGGAGGCGGGCTACAGCATCCGGACGCCGGAGGAGACGTTCGACGCGCTCGAGCGGATCGTCGAGCCCGCCGAACTGCTCGGCGATCTCGAGCTTGTCGGACGCGTCCACACGCTCATCGCCCTCCAGCGGCTTCTCAACGGCGAATCGGCCACGGAGCCCATCGTGAAGCGCTCGCTCGATCGCGTGGTGGAGGTCGGCGAATCGATCGGCGATGCTTCGATGGGCGCGATGCCGCTCGCGCTCATCGGTCTCAGCAATGTCTTCGGCGGCGATGTTCGGTTGGGCACCACCCAGCTGGAAGAGGCATTGCCATTGATGGAGGGCCGCCAGGACACGGTCGGACCTGCCTTCGCCCGGGGTGCGCTCGCGATCGGCTACGCGAACCTCGGCGAGTTCAAGAAGGCCGATGCCGCTGCCGCGCAGGCGACGGCACTGGCCGGCGAGAGTGATCTCATTGCGCAGCTCGACGCGCTCATCGCGGAATCCATGGTTCGCTCGATGAAGGGCGACCTCGAGGGCGCTGTTCCGCTCGCCCGGCGGTGCGTCCAGCAGTCCGAGGACACCGGGGCGACCGCGTGTATGGTCGCGAGCTCGTGGATCCTCGGGGACGCGTTCTACCGCCAGGGAAAATATGCCGAGGCGCGGGACGTGCTCAGGCGCGGATCGGACGTCTCGGCCCTGGTCGATCGAAAGGTCTGGCGGCCGACGTTGCTCGCGTGGCTCGGCTCGACGATGGCGGCCCTCGGCGCAGCAGATGAAGGCGACTGGGAGGACGCGCTGGCGACAGCGCGCTCCATCGGCAACCGGGTCGGCGAAGCCGGGATCCTGGCAAAGCGCGCCGAGGCGTTCGTCATGCGCGGCGATATCGACGCGGCGCGACCGGACGCCGAGGCGGCGATCGGCATCACGGCGGAGCTCGGGCTGCGACCGCATCTCGCTCGCACGCAGCGGGCCTGGGGCGAGGCGCTCCGCGCCGCCGGACTCGTGACCGAGGCCGAGCCACACCTCCAGAAGGCAGCCACGCTGTTCGATGAGCTTGGCCTCGACGCCGAGGCCGAGGCCGTCCGCGGCGAGCTGGCGATGGGCGAGACGAAGATCGCCTTCGACTGATCTTCACGTCGGACCGGGGCAGCCTGCCAGGTTTGCCTCAGATGTGCATCCTTGGCACGCAGGATGCGGAGGTGCTGAGCCCCCCGGAGGCGCCGCCGTCGTCGGTCAGCTGCTGGCACCTGTTGCCCCTTCAGCCAAGGCGCCCCA
>DATNBW010000052.1:0-16081 GCA_035607275.1 Verrucomicrobiia bacterium
GCCGTCCCGCTCCAGGACGCGGCCCCATCGAATCCGGCACGAATCCATGACCTCGAGCGCGCGATCGACCGTTCCTGATCGGAGCAGCCCGACCCGCGGAAAGACGTCGATCACGTGGAATGCGTGGACCGGGACCGCGCCCGCGTCGGGCTTGCCGGCCAGCCAGCGCCAGCCGTCGGGCCGAAGGCGCGGTCGGAAGCGGCTCGCCAGGGACGCCTCCAGCCGTCCCGGTCCGACCGCCGCTAGCAGCGGGTTCCCGATCCAGTACGCCTCGACGACGGATCGATCGAGTGGGTCGGCCAGTCCGTTCGCTCGGGCGATGAGCTCGAGGTACGGCCACGCGCCCTCGAACGACCGGGCGAGCTGGCGCAGCGCGCGATCGTCGCCGCCCGTCGTGCCCTGGCCGAAGAGCTCGTCGGCCGCCTCCGGTCCGCAATAGCCGAGCCGGTTGGGACCGAAGGCGTAGCGCGCGAAGAGGACCGGGCCCGATGGTGGGGCGACGGGACGGCTCAGCGCCGACGGTTCGCCGACCGGCCGGACGGTCGGACGGACGCCCATTGCCGAGCCGGAGGCCGGGGCGGAGACTTGCACCAACTCAACCCACCCGGGAACCGAGGGCCGCAGGCCTCCGCGCCGCCTCCGCGAGCTGCCGCGCGGCGCGCCGCGACCAGACGGCGATCACGGCCGCAGCGACGACGATCAGCAGGTAGCCGCCGGCGACGGTCGGGCTCGGCGCCGCGCCCCTGGTGACCGCCGACAGGATCCCGGTCACGACGGCACCCAGGACGAGCACGCTCGTGACCACCGAGGCGGGAGCACGCTCGAGCGCCGCGAACCAGGTGCCCACGTAGGCAGCCAGGATCGCGCCGGTCAGGGCAGCCCAGGCCCACTGGGCGGCGCTCAGGCCGACGACGACCCCGAGCTTCCCGGAGACGGCGAGGTACGCGACCAGGACGACGAGGCCGACGGACATCCGGATCGCCGCCATGACATGCGCCGGAATCGCGCCCAGCAGTCGCTTGACGAGGATCGTCTCCGCCGCCCAGAACAGGGTTGCGGCGAGGATCAGCGACTCGCCCGTGCCCCAGACGATGCCGTCGGGCGGCAGGACGAGGAGCTGTCCGACGAGGAGGCCGGCAATCCCGATGACCGGGGCCACCCCGAGACGCTCGCCGAGGAACGGCATCGCGAGCAGGCCCACCCACACGAACAGCGTCTTCTGGATGAACGCGGCGCTCGGTGCGCTGGCCTGGGCCAGGCCCGTGAAGAAGAGGATGAACGGCACGCTGCCGCCGACGACGCCCACCGCCAGCACGGCCGGCCAGCGCCGGCGATCGATGGCTCGGACATCGCGGGCCGCCCCGAGCCCGACGGCCACCGACACCAGGATGACGGCCGCGACGGCATTCTTCAGCGTGGTGTAGACGGCGGCATCCGGCAGCTGCCTGACCGCAAACGCGTTCAGATAGATGGCCAGGCCGCTGATCAGCGCCGCGCCGAGGGCGAGGACGAGGCCCCAGCCGACCCCGCCGGGAACGGGAATGGCGGGCGTCGCCCGGCCGTCATGGCGTGTGAACATCGGGATTCTCCTTCTGCGGTTCGTCGGGTGCCGTCGCGATCGCGGCACGCAGGATCCGGTTGATCTCGGCCGCCTCGTCGGGGTCGAGGCGGTCGACAACGGTCCCGGCCGCGACCGTCACCCAGTCGCCGACCGCGATGTCCGGCAGGAACACGGTCGATGCCCGGCGCCGCCGCCCGTCGGTCTCGACGACCGCCCCCGCCGGATCGACGTCCACGACGACGCCCGGAAACGCGATGCACATCTCGATCACGCCCCATCCCGCTCGACGGCGTCGCGGATCGCCCGAACGAGGGCCGGAATGGCCCGCGCGACAGCGGGGCTGAGGGACGTACCGAGGCCGAAGCCGACGCCGCCGATGACGACGACCCGACCCTCGAGTGGCCGCCCCCGGAGCAGCCCCGCGAGCCCGATGACCTCGGGGATGGCGAGGGCGTGCGACGAGCGCGGCCGGACCCGTTCCCGGCCCCCGAGGAGCCCGGTCAGCGGGAGCTCGACGATCTCGCCCGGGCGGATCCCGATCGCGGCGTCGACGATCACGACGCGCGCGCCGGCGGGGACGTCGAGCAGGTCGTCGATGTCCAGCCGGCCGACCACCCGGACCCGGACGTCGTCCGGCAGGTCGGCGCGCAGGGCGGCCGCGGCAGCGATCGGCGCGCCGTCGTCGCCTCGGTCGGACGAGCCGCACACGAGGACGTCGGTGGCGATCGACGGCATCGCCGGGCGGGACCGGCTCGGCCGGGCGCCGTCGCGGGCCGGGGCTCGGTCGGTCATGGCACGGTCTCCACGCGCAGGTCGAGGAAATGCGTGGCACAGCTGATGCAGGGGTCGTAGCTCCGGATGAGCTGCTCGATCCGGAGGGTCGCCTCGTCTATGGGCAGGTCGAGGACGCGCGGCGCGAACGCGGCCAGGTCGGCCTCGATGGCGGCCTGGTTCTGGCTCGTCGGAGGCACGATCTGGGCGTGGCTGACCAGGCCCTGCTCGTCGAGCTCGTAGGCATGGAAGATCAGACCCCGCGGGGCCTCGGTCGCCCAGGCCGCGCGGGCCGGACCGGGTCGCCAGGGCGAGGCCGGAGCGTCGGGCGGCGTGTACGTCTCGATGATGTCGAGCGCCTCGGCGCTTGCGTCAACGAGCTCGATGGCGCGGGCGACGATGCTCCGATAGGGGTTGACTGCGATCTCGCGAGCCAGGCCCGTCCGCGCCAGGGCCTCCGCCGCGATGGGATGGAGCCGGTCGCCGGCGAGCGTGACCCTGGCCATCGGGCCGAGCAGGTAGGCGCGTCCATCGCGATCGCGCGCCTGCAGCGCGTGCGACCAGGCGACCTGCTCCTCGCTGAACGCGGACCGCCAGTCGGTCGGGGCGATGTCGAGACCATCGGTCGAGACGATCCGCCCTTCGTTCATCGGATACTCGGTCGGGTGGCGGAGCGCGACCAGACGACCGTCACGCTCGAATTCGGGGGTGTCGAGGCCGGCGGCCAGGTCGACCGTGCGGAGCGCGAGCTCGAGCGCCGTGGCCGCGGTCTCCCGGAGCGCTGCGATCTCGGCGCGCCGGAACGTCCGCGAGAAGCCGCCGACCCGGACCGAGACCGGGTGGATCGCGCGGCCGCCGATCAGCTCGACGATCCGATTGCCGGCCTTCTTGAGCGCCAGACCGGACTCGACCGCGGCGCGCTGGTCCCGGGCCATCTCGAGGGCGCTGGCGTAGCCGAGGAAGTCGGGCAGGTGGAGCAGGTAGACGTGCAGGGCGTGGCTCTCGATCCACTCCCCGCAGTAGAGCAGCCGGCGAAGCGCCCGGACGGCCGGGTCGATCGCGATCCCCAGGCCGTGCTCGAACGCATGGACCGCGGTCATCTGGTAGGCGACCGGGCAGATCCCGCAGATGCGGGCAACGATGTCGATCACCTCGTCCGGGGTCCGGCCGACGACCAGCTGCTCGAAGTAGCGGGGCGCCTCGAAGATCTCGAGGTGGGCCTTCTCGACGACGCCGTCCCGCACCTGGAGGCGGAGGGACCCCTCGCCCTCGACTCGGGTCAGCCCGGCGATGTCGATCGTGAGGTCGCCCGCCGGCTCGAGCAGCCTGTTCGTGTCATGCATCGGTCGTCTCCCGGGGCGGTGCCGTCCTCGGTCGAGGAGCGCCCGTCCCGGGTGGGCCGCCCGTGGCGTCGACGACCGAACGGAATGGCCCGGACCAGGCGGTGAACCCGGCGAACAACCGCCCGACGTCGGCCGCTGACCGGCCATCACCCAGCCAGGCCGCCAGCGACGCGGTGTTGGCGGACTCCCGCGGGCCGAAGCAGCCGTAGCAGCCTCGGCCGTAGGCCGGGCAGATCGCGCCGCAGCCGGTCCGGGTCACGGGGCCCAGGCAGGCGATGCCCTCCGCGACGGCGACGCACACCACCCCGCGCCGCTTGCACTCGAGGCAGACGGCCTCGTCGGGGAGCTGCGGCCGGCGGCCGGTCAGCAGCGCGACGAGGAACTCGCGGAGCTGGCCGGGCGAGATCGGGCAGCCTCGAAGCTCGGCGTCGACCGCGACGAAATCGGACACGGGCCGCGCCCGGGCGAGCGATTCGACGTACTGCGGCTCGGGGTAGACCGCGGCCCGGATCTCGTCGTGATCGAACCAGTTGCGGATTGCCTGGATCCCGCCGGCGGTCGCGCACGCCCCGATCGTCACGAGGCGGTGCGTGACGGCCCGCAGGCGGCCGATCTCCTCGGCCTGGTCCGGAGTGCTGACCGAGCCCTCGACGAAGAGCACGTCGAACGGCCCGGCCGACCGCCGCGATGTCGCCTCGGCGAACTCGATGAGGTCGACCCTCTGGGCGATCGCGAGCAGCTCGTCCTCGAGGTCGAGCAGGGTCAGCTGGCAGCCGTCGCACGAGGCGAACTTCACGACCCCGATCCGGGGTCGACGGGGGGTCGCCGCGCGCGGGCTTCGACGACCGGGTGCGATCGGCGCGCAGGTGTTCATCAGAGTCCCTCGCGCCCGAACGCCGAGCCCAGCTCCAGCACCGAGAACACCGGTCCATCCCGGCAGACGAAGAACGGCCCAAGCTGGCAGTGCCCGCAGGTGCCGACGCCGCACGCCATGTTCCGCTCGAGCGTGAGCCACGTCGCCGCTGGGTCGACGCCGAGCCTGGCAAGCGTTGCCGCGGCCGCCTGCATCATTCGTTCCGGGCCGCACACGAAGGCGGTCACGCGCGAGCCGTCCCAGGTCGCCTGATCGAACAGCTGGGTCACGATGCCCACCCGGCCGAGCCACTCCGGCCCGGCCCGATCGACGATCTCGGCGACCTCGAGATCCGCCCGGCCGGCCAGCGCGTTCATCTCGGCCACGAAGAGCCGATCGCGCGGCGTCCGTGCTCCCAGGTAGAGGCGGACGGCGCCGAACCGGGATCGATCGGCGAGGACGGACTCGATCAGCGGGCGGAGCGGGGCGAGGCCGATGCCGCCGGCGACGATGACGACATCCCGGCCGCGTGCGGTGTCGACCGGCCAGGCGCGGCCCAGCGGGCCGCGCAGCGCAACCTGCGAGCCCGCGCCGAGACCGGCCAGGGCGGCGGTGGCGGCCCCGGCCGCCCGGATCGTCAGATCGAGGCCGTCCGCCCGGATCCGGGACACGGAGATCGGCGGAGCCGCGAAGGCCGGCAGCTCGACCATGACGAACTGTCCCGGTCGGGCGGCGAGCAGCCCCTCGTCGCTCGTGACCAGCTCGAGGGTGACGGTGTCCGCGGTCTCCGGCTCGGTGGACCGAACCGTGGCGACGACATGGCGTGCCGGATCGAGGGTCGCAAGCGCCGCCGGGGCTCGACCCGTCTCCGGAGACAGTGGCCACGGGATCGGGCCCGCGGGCGCCGTCACCGGTGCGATCGCGGTCAGCTCTTCGCGCACGTCGATGCCGACGGGGCACCACGCGATGCAGCGACCGCAGCCGACGCAGCCGCTCGAGCCGAACTGGTCCCACCAGGTCGAGAACTTGTGGGTCAGCCATTGCCGATACCGGTCGGCGACCTTCGGCCGGAAATTGGCATCGCCGGCGACCCGCCCGAAGCCGAGGCTGAAGCAGCTGTCCCACTGCCGCTCGGTCGTCGCCTCGACACCATCGAGGTCGGACGCGACGGCGACGCTGGTGCAGAAGCAGGTCGGACACACGAGGGTGCAGTTCGCGCAGGCGAGGCAGCGCTCCGCGACCTCGGCCCAGCGTGGGTGATCCAGCGCGGCGCGCAGACGCTCCGGCAACCCCTCGGCGGGAACCGGGTCGCCGATCGCAGCGCGAACCCCGGCGACCTGCGCGGCGGCACGCTCGGTTTCCGCCTGCGTCGCCGGCCGGAGCGCGAGCGGCTCCACGACCGCGCCGCCGGGGGCGCTTCCGACCCGGACGACGAACCCCTCGTCGAGCTCGGACAGGATCAGATCGGCTCCGTCGGTCACCTCCGGGCCTGCGGCCATCGAGGTGCAGAAGCAGGTGCTCATCGCCCGGGCGCATTCCACGGCGACCACGAGCGCGGCGTCGCGGCGGGCGACGTGGTCCGGATCGCCCGCCGGACCGGCCCGCATGGCCCGTTCCTGGATCCGGAGGGCGGCGAGCTCGCATGCCCGGACCCCGACGAACGCGAGCCGTGGTGGCGGCTCGTGGACCGGCGCGACCGTGACCAGCTCACCGTCGCGCCGGGCCCGCGTGAGGGGAACGAGCGATGGGTGGGTGGAGCGCTTCCAGGCCGTCACGGCGATGCCGTAGTCGAAGGCGCGCGCGCCGCTCGTCGCATCGAGTCGATAGCGACCCGGGGCGGTCTCGGCCGTCCAGCCGTGCGGCAGGTCGCCCGGGCTCTCGAGCCGGTCGTAGATCACGGCTCCGTCCGCGACCGTCGGACCGACGACGGTGCGGCCATCGGCAGCCAATGCCCCGAACAGCCGACCGAGCTCGGCCCGGGGCAGGTAGACCGGCGCAGGCATCACCATGGATCGCTCGCCGGTCGGTAGAGATCGAGCAGCTGCATGCGGGTTGCCGTGAGCCGTCGGACGACGGTCTCCAGGAGGCGCTGGTAGACGGCGGCCGCCAGCTCGCAGTCGATCGCCAGGGCGCTCCGCAGATCGTTCCCGTCGAACAGGATCGCCCGTGACGGCGTGACGGCAATGCCGGTCGAGGTGGAGATCGCCGGTGGCAGCACGGCGGACCAGCCGTACACGTCGCCCGCGTCGACCGTCAGGATCGTCCGATCCTGTCCACCTGGCAGGGCCAGGCGTAGCGCGATCCGGCCGCTGATCACGACGCCCAGCGCCAGACAGGGCATCCCCTCCTGGACGACGACCGCGCCTTCGGGGATATCGACGACCTGCCCAAGCGCGGCCAGGCGGGCGCGCGTGCCGGCTCCCAGGCGACCGCCGAACCACGTCTCGCCGAGCAGCGCGGTCAGCGATGAGCGGTCCATGCAGGAATCGTCGCCCCGGCCGATCGGCCCAGCGAGAGCCATAGGTCCCGCCCGGCCATGCCTGTCGGCCGTCATCTCCGGCCGGACGCACGGCCAGACACCCGGCTCCGACCGTGCTAGTCGCCCGCCCGGACGAGACCGCTTTCGTAGCACAGGACGACGGCCTGGACGCGGTCGCGGACGCCGAGCTTCGAGAGCAAACGGCCGACATGGGTCTTGACCGTCGCCTCGCCGAGGACGAGCTCGCCCGCGATCTCGCCGTTGCTCAGGCCGCGGGCCACGAGCCGGAGCACCTCGAGCTCGCGCGCGGTGAGGCTCGCGATCGCGGCCGCCACGGCCTCGTCATCGTGCGACGGCGTCCGCGTGAACCGCTCGATCAGGCGCCGCGTGATCGACGGTGCCAGCAGCGACTCGCCACCGGCCACGATCCGGACCGCCTCGACGAGGTGCTCGGGCGAGACGTCCTTCAGGAGGAAGCCGCTGGCGCCCGCCCGCATCGCCGCGTACACGTACTCGTCGAGGTCGAAGGTCGTCAGGATCAGGATCCGGGCGGCTGACGCCGGGTCGGCGAGGATCCGTCGCGTCGCCTCGAGCCCGTCGAGCCGCGGCATCCGGATGTCCATCAGCACGATGTCGGGCCGGAGGCGGGTCGCAGCGGCGACCGCGGACACGCCGTCCTCCGCCTCCCCGACGACCGTCAGGTCGGCCTGGTGGTCGAGGATCATCCGGAACCCGGCCCGGACGAGGGCTTGGTCGTCGGCGATCAGGATCCGGAGCGGAGCATGCGACCTCTCGGCGCGGACCACTCAGGCAGGCCCGGCGAGCGGCAGCCACGCCCGGACGGCGAACCCGCCACCGAGCCGTGGGCCGGCCTCGAGCCGGCCCCCGAGCTCCTCGGCGCGTGCGCGGAGCCCGGCAAGACCGCGCCCGCTCCCGACGGCCATCGCGTTGGGAGAACCCTGGCCGGGTCCCGACTCGGCCACGCCCGGGCCTTCGTCGAGGACCTCCACCTTGAGCTCATCCGGCCGGAAGTCGAGCTGGACCACCGTGCGTGCGCGGCCCGCGTAGCGAAGGGCATTCGTCAGCCCTTCCTGGACGATCCGGTACGCGGCGACATCGACGGCCGGCGTGAGGGCCCGGGCCGTGCCGGCGACGCGAAACTCGACCGGCAGGCCCGCCTGCCCGACCCGCTCGACGAGCGCGGGGACCTGGGCAAGGCCGGTCGCCGGGTTGACGCCGGCCGTGTCGCCGTCGTCGGCCAGGACGCCGAGCAGCCGGCGGAGCTCGGCCATGGCTTCGCGTCCCGTCGTCTCGATCGCACCGATCGATGCCTCGGCGAGCTCTGGCTGGCTGGCGACGACCGTCCGTGCCGCGCCGGCCTGGACGACCATCACGCTCACGCTGTGGGCGACGATGTCGTGCAGCTCGCGGGCCATCGCCCGTCGTTCCTCGGCGACGGTCTCGCGCAGCGCGGCCTCCCGTTCCTGCTCGCGCCGGATCGCGGCCTCCGCCCGAAGCCGTGTCGCGATCGCCCGGCCGCGCACGGCGTCGCCCGCCAGCCAGCCACTGAGCGCGAGGCAGGTCGGGGTCACCACCGCCCACGCCTCCGCATCCAGATCGATCAGGGCGATCGCGATCGGCACGGTGATCAGGATCGCGACGGGTAGCGACCAGGACGGCCGGTCGCGGGCCTCGCCGGCCGAGAAGGCCATGATCGCGAAGGCAGCCGCGGCGAGCGCGCCGCCGGCGCCACTCGTGACGACGATCCCGGCACCGGCCACGGCGAGCAGGACCAGCGGGACCCGATGGCGAACGGCGACCGGAAGGGTCACGAGCAGAGCCGTGACGAGCTGGCGGTTCGGGCCGCCGCCGGCGAAGGCGAACACTCCCGCGGTCAGCCCGACGGCAATCGCGAGGTCCAGGACCCCCGATTCGGTGATGCGGGTCCATCCGTCCGGCTGCGGCGAGCCGTCCGCCGGTTGGGCAGCGGCTACCGGTGTCGTCGCGTCCGCCTCAGGCACGATGCCGGCCCGGGCCGAAGCGGCGCGCGGCACCGCCGCGGCCGCGGGGGACGGCGGCGATTGCCGATCGCTCACCGTTCGGCCAGGCCGGTTCGTCCGCACATGCCGCCCATGCTAGCGAGGCGTGCCGGTGGTGGCGTCCACCTCGAGGTGGACGGTGACTCCACCGCCGGCTCGATGCCCGGCCCACAGATCAGCCGATCGGCGGACCCGCGCTCCACTCGCGGCCGGATGACGCCACGCGACCCCTCGAGGACGCTCGCCCCCTGCAAGGAGGTGCCTCCATGGACGCGATCATCACCTTCGGCGGCGTGTCGAGGACGTACGAGCCCGCTGGGCGGCCGGCTCTCGACGGGGTCGATCTCGAGATCGAGGCCGGACGCGTGACGGCGGTCATGGGCCCGTCGGGCGGTGGCAAGTCCACGCTGCTCAACCTGATCGGCGCGCTGGACCGGCCGACGGCCGGGCGGCTCGTCGTAGCCGGGAACGACGTGACCCGCCTGGGCGGCGCGGCGGCCGCCAGATTCCGGCGTTCCACGATCGGGCTGATCTTCCAGTTCTTCCATCTCATCGACGAGCTGTCGGTGATCGACAATGTCGCCCTGCCGGCACGCCTGGCCGGGATGCCGGGACGGGCGGCTCACGAGCGTGCCCGGACGCTCCTCGATCAGCTCGGCATCGGCCACGCCGCGAAGCGCCATCCGACGGGGCTCAGCGGCGGCGAGCGCCAGCGGGTCGCGATCGCGCGGGCCGTGATCAACCGACCGCCGATCCTCCTCGCCGACGAGCCGACCGGCGCCCTCGATCGCCGGAGCGGGGAGGGAGTGATGGATCTCCTCGCCGATCTGAACCGGCTCGGGCACACGGTCGTCCTCGTCACCCACGACCCGCGCCTCGCGGAGGCGAACGCGACGAGGATCGTCCAGCTCGTCGACGGCCGGATCACCGGCGATCGACAGAACGACGGACGCCCGCGATGACGCCGATCGCTGCCGTCCTCGGGGCAGGACTGCGCCGCCGCCGCGTCCAGGGCGCCGCCGTCGGGATCGTGGTCAGCATGTCCGTCGCGGCGGCGACGCTCAGCCTGACGATCCTCGTCGGCTCGACGGCGCCCTATGAGCGGGCCTTCGCGGCGGCGTCCGGAGCGCATCTCGTCGTCGACGTCGACGGCGCCGCCGTCACGCCGGAGCAGCTCGCGGCGACCGCCTCGCTCCCCGGCGTCGCGGCGGCCGCCGGCCCCTGGGACATCGGGCTGGCCGGTCTCGTCGACGGGTCGAGTCCTCCGGGCTCGCGCGGCTCGCCCGGCTCGCCCGGCACACCTGGCCCGGCCGGCGGCCGGTTCGCGTTCCCGCTCCGGGTGTCCGACCGCGATGCCGCCGACGGCCCCGTCGATCGGCTGACCCTCGACGGTCGCTGGGCTCGGGGGGACGGCGAGATCGTGATCAGCCAGCGGCTCGCCCGGCTGCAGGGCCTGGCCATCGGCGACCGGGTCACGATCACGATGGCGCCCCGCGGGATCAATGGCGCGGAGGCCGGGCCCTCCTCCGCGGCGAGCGCCGCCCCCGGCACGGCCCGAGGCGCAACGACCGTCGAGCGGGCCGTCGTGGTGGTCGGGACCGCGGGATCGATCAGCACGCCGGACATCGATGCGTGGCTCGGCCGGACGGACTTCAGCGCGGTCACGATCGGCGGGCCGACCCGGCTGGAGATGCTGTACCGGGTCGATGGCGCGGCGACGGCGGCCGACCTCGAGCGGGTCCGCGCGACGATCGCGGCGGACCTGCCCGCCGGGGCGATCGTGTCGCTCGACACCTGGCTCGATGCACGGGCGGCCGTCGACAAGACCGCCGACCTGATGGTCCCGATCCTGGCCGCGTTCAGCGTGTTCGCCCTGGCCGCCGCGGCGTTCATGGTCGTCAACGTCATCGGCGGGATCGTCCTCGGCGGGCGCCGCCAGATCGGGCTCCTCCTGTCGGTCGGGGTCACGCCGCGGCAGGTGGTCGCGATCCTGCTCGGCCAGGTCGCACTCCCGGCGCTCGCCGGCGACGCGCTCGGGCTCGTCGTCGGCACGATCGCCAGCCGGCCGATGCTCGAGGACACGATCCGGGCGTTCGGTCTACCGGGTGGCGGGGAGCTGGAGCCCGGCGTGCTGGCGGTCACCGGGATCGTGGCGATGGCGGTCGTCGTCGGAGCCGCGCTGCTGCCTGCCTGGGGTGCGGCCCATGGTTCGCCGACCGACGCTCTCGCCGGACGGGCGACCGCAACGAGCACGCGCCGGAGACGCGGACCGGCGAGCGGCGGCGGGAGGTCCTTGCCGACCGGTCGATGGCCGGCGCTGGCCACCGCTGCGGCCGATGCGCTCCGGCCGTCCGTCTGGATCGGACTTCGCCGGTCGAGCGGGCACCCGCTCCGGACCGCGATGACCACGGGAGCGATCGCCGTCGGCGTCGCCGCCATCGTGTTCAGCGCCGGAACGTACGCCTCGCTCCGGGCGATCGCGCCGGCCCTCCTGCGCGATCACGCGGCGCCGATCCGGACCGGACTGGTCGCGTCGTCCCAGGTCGCTGGCATCGAGACCGCCCTGGCAGCGGACCCGGACCTCGGGCGGGTGACGTCGGTCACGGCCGTCGACGTCACGGTGCCGGCCGCCGGCCCGGCGGTGTACTTCGCGTACGGTGGCAATGCCTCGTGGGTGGGCTACGCCATGGTCAGCGGTCGCTGGTTCGACGGCCCGGGCGAGGTCGTGGCCTCGAGCCACCTGCTCGAGGTTGCCGGGCTCTCGGTTGGCGACCACCTCACGATCGGCCGAGGTGCCGCGACCGTCGATGTGGTGGTCGTCGGCGAGGTCTTCGACGTCGAGTCCGACGCGCCCGACAACCTGCTGGTGCGCGGCGACGCCGGGACGATCGCGCCGCTCGGCGCGGATCCCGGGCCGGCCCGGTTCGAGGCGGAGCCGGCCCGCGGCGTCACGGCCGAAGCCGCGATCGCGGGACTGCGCGGCCGGCTCGGCGTCCCGGTCGTGCTCGCGTCCAACTCGGACGCCGACGAGCACTTCCTCCTCTTCGAGGGCGTGGTCGTCGTCCTCGGCCTCGTGCTCGTTCTGGTCGCCGTCGGCGGCGTGTTCCACACGGTCCTGCTCGACACTCGCCAGCGTGCGCTGGAGACCGCGATCCTCAAGGCCCTCGGGTTGACGCCCCGCCAGACGGTCGGCGTGATCCTGTGGTCGGTCGTCCCGATCGGTCTCGTGGGCGGCCTGATCGGCATCCCGGCCGGTTCCTTGCTGACCCGGCTCGTCCTGTCCGACATGGGCCGGATCGCCGGGCCGACGCTCGTTCCGGAGGGCTTCCTCGACGTGCTCGGGCCGCTCGCGATCGTCCTCGGACTCAGCGGCATCGCGATCGCCGTGGCCGGGTCGTGGATTCCGGCCGGCGCGGCCGCGCGAAGCCGGATCGCCGCGGCCCTCCACGCGGAGTAGCGCTCCGAGGCACCCACCGCCCACGCTATGCTGGCCGGGCGCGGCTGCGCGCCTTCGACTCCCCACGCCACGACCGGGTGACCACGTGCCCGCTGTTGCCAGGCCCTCGCCGCGCCCGGGCATGGGCGCCCTGCCGCACGAGGCGGGCACGACCTTCCGGGTCTGGGCTCCGCACGCCACTGCCGTCGCCGTCGTCGGCACGTTCAACCATTGGGACGCGACGCGCCATCCCCTTGGGCGCGACGACAGCGGCCGGGCCGAGACGTGGTCGGCCGACGTCGCGGCGGCGCGACCCGGTGACGAGTACCGCTTCGTCCTCCGGACGCCGGCCGGCGAGCTGAACAAGATCGACCCCCGAGCCCGGCGGCTGACGAACTCGGTGGGGAACGGCCTGATCTACGATGCCGCCGATTTCGACTGGGGTGACGGCGAGTTCCGGCAGCCGCCGTGGAACGATCTCGTCGTGTACGAGCTCCACGTCGGGACGTTCGGCGAGGGGCTCCACGGCCAGCCGGGCACCCTGGACGGAGTCCGCCGCCGCCTGCCGTATCTGCGTGAGCTCGGCGTCGGGGCGATCCAGTTGATGCCGCCGTTCGAGTTCGCCGGCGACCGATCGTGGGGCTACAACACGGCCTACCCGTTCGCGGTCGAGAGCAGCTACGGCTCGCCGGACGACCTCAAGGCGCTGGTCCGCGACGCCCATGCCGCCGGGATCGCGGTCATCCTCGACGTCGTCTACAACCACCTCGGCCCGTCCGACCTCGACATCTGGCAATTCGATGGCTGGTCGCAGGTCGGCAAGGGCGGGATCTATTTCTACGAGGACGGCCGCTCGACGACGCCGTGGGGCGACACCCGGCCGGACTACGGCCGGACGGAGGTCCGGGCGTTCCTGCGCGACAGTGCGATCCAGTGGCTCGAGGAGTTCCGGATCGACGGCCTGCGCTGGGACGCGACCGCCTGGATCTCGAGCATCCAGGGCGGTGGCGGCGGCGCCCCGGACCGGATCGAGGACGGCTGGCGGTTCATGGCCGACGTGAACGCCGAGATCGCCGCCCGGTACCCGGGCCGGCTGACGATCGCCGAGGATCTCCGCTCCGACCTCGCGATCACCCGGCCGGCTCGAGACGGTGGGGCCGGCTTCGCGACGCAATGGGACGGCGCGTTCGTCCACTTCGTGCGGACGGCCCTCGTTACGACCGACGACGACGGGCGCGATGTCGTGTCGGTCGCCGGGGTGATCGGCGACCTCGCGGCCGAGGGGTTCCGCCGGGTCATCTACACCGAGTCCCACGACGAGGATGCGAACGGCTCCGCTCGGGTCCCCGAGGAGATCTGGCCGGGCTACGCCGACAGCTGGGCGTCCAAGAAGCGTTCGACCCTGGGCAGCGCGATCGTCCTCACCAGCCCCGGGATCCCGATGCTCTTCCAGGGCCAGGAGCTGGTCGAGGGCTCGTGGTTCAGCGACGAGGACGGCCTCGACTGGTCGCTTCGCCACCGCCACGCGGGGCTCCTCCGCCTCCACCGCGACCTGATCGCCCTCCGGCGCAACACGGCCGACGTGTCGCGCGGGCTGCGTGGCGAGCACGTCGACGTCCACCACGTCAACACGGAAGCGAAGGTGCTCGGCTGGCATCGCTGGCTCGAGGGCGGGCCACGCGACGACGTGATCGTCCTCGCCAACTTCTCGACCGACACGTTTCCCGACTACCACGTCGGCGTGCCCCGAGCCGGACGCTGGCGCGTCCGCTTCAACAGCGACTGGGACGGCTACGACCCGGAGTTCGAGACCGTCGACTCGCTCGACGCCGACAGCGCGCCCGAGGAGCACGACGGGATGGCCCAGCGGATCGCGGTCGGGCTCGGGCCGTACTCGGTCGTGATCCTGAGCCAGGACGCCTGACCTGGCGCCGAGCACCGGTGCGTCGTGCCACCCGACGCGGCCAGGCGGCTACGATGCCGATGGCCGGAGTGGCGGAACAGGCAGACGCGGCGGTCTTAAACACCGCTGGGAGCAATCCCGTCCGGGTTCGAACCCCGGCTCCGGCACCACGACTGGCAGCAACACATACGCTGGCCGGCATGGCGCAGCCGCCCTCGGCCACTCGGCCGGGGCACCGAGGGTCGCGCCGACCCGGGGACCCGCTAGGCGGAGCCGGCGTCCCGCGCGTGGAAGCTGTTGGCGATGGCGACCAGGGCGCTCGCGACGGCCTCGTACTGGCCGTGGCGAACGGTCAAGACCTGGGCCTCGTAGAGGGCGCTCTCGGGGACCATGACCATCGTTGCCGGGCGATCCCGCTCGATGTCGAACTGGACGCGACGCAGCCCGTCAAGCGGGACGGCCAGCGCGACGCGGTCGTCGGTGGCGACGACGACGCGCCGGTCGGTCACGGCCAGCACCGCGTCGTCGGTGTCGGCTCGGTAGCGGATGACTTCGTCGCGGTCGAGGTTGGCGGCGAGGAACTCGGGCACATCGGATGGGTCGCTCACGGCAGCGCACTCCTGCTCGGCTTGGTGCCGTCGATGATGCAGCAAATCGCGCGGAGCGGTCTTCTCCGAGGCGGTCGTCGCGCGATCAGGCGCATCGCACCACGCCATCGCGGAGACGCCGCCCCGCGGCCGGCCCCCCAGCGGGCCCGCACCAGCTCGACCGGGGTCTGGAGGGTCGGTGCCGGTGCGCGGTGCAGTGATAGCGCCGGCCGTCGTGGCTAGCGGCGCCTCAGCGAGAACCGGCTGCCGGACTTGCGCTCCTCGCCCTGGCTCGGCACGACGATCCCGTCCGCGCCGAAGGCCGTGCTCGACAGGCGAACGAGCCGTTCCGCGGCCGGCGACCGTGGCGCGCCGAGGACGATCGGGACGCCCTCGTTGACGGCCTTGAGGTAGAGGAACGGGTCGTACGGCAGGTCCGCCCCGACCTTCGTCCCGAGGGCCTGCTCGACGTCACGGAGCTTGAGGATCTCGCGCCCGAATGTGTTGTTGAGCACGAACGTCGTCTTGCCCGCGATCGTTCCTTCGATGTTGAGGTACTCGACCAGCGCCGTCACCGCCTTCAGGGCGGCGATCTCGGGGTTGAGGACGAACAGGACGGCCTCTGCGTGCTCGAAGGCGCGCAGCGTCCGCTCGTCCACCCACGACCCGGTGTCGATCACGATCTGGTCGTAGGTCTCGAGGAGGGTCGTCAGGATCCGGTCCACGTGGTCGGCGGTGATCAGGTTGGCGAGCTCGGGGCCGGTCGATCCGGCGAGGACGTGGAGGCCGCTGTCGTGGCGGGTCGCGTAGGTCCGCAGGAGCTCGGGCTCGCGGAGCGCGGCTTCGTCCCGGATGACGTCGGTCAGGGTCTGGCGCGGCTCGACGTTGAGGTGCGTCGCGACCTGGCCGAACTGGAGGTCGAGATCGACGATGACGACGCGATCGGGCTTGCGCTGGGCCGCCGCCAGCGCGACGTTCGTCGCGACGGTCGACGTCCCGACACCGCCCTTCGGGCTGTGGACGGCGACGACCCGACGGGTCCGGATGACCGTGATCCCATCGGGCGAGACGACGTTGCTGAGGTCCTTCGAGCGCTGGAAGCGGAGCAG
>DATNBW010000063.1:0-4222 GCA_035607275.1 Verrucomicrobiia bacterium
CAGAGAGCACAGAGAACCGCGCCACAGCCCTTGGACAGGCTCAGGGCGAACGGGGAGCAGCCCGCAACGCCCTCACCGTCTGCTCATCCTCCGCGATCGGCCGCACCTCCACGCATCCCATCTTCGCCCCCGGAATCCCCGCCGCCAGCCGAATCGCCTCCGCCAGGTCGCGCGCCTCGAGGAGGTAGTACCCGCCGATGAGCTCCTTGGTCTCGGCGAAGGGCCCGTCGGTGGTGAGCGTCTGGCCGTCGGCGACGCGGACGGTGGTGGCCGTCGCGGTCGGTGTCAGCGCCTCGCCCGCCAGGAACAGGCCGCGTGCCTTGATGTCGGCCGTGAACGTGGCATAGGCCGCATGCGACGCAGCGGCGACGTCGTCGGGCGGCGGCGTGTCGGACTCCGGGGTGTAGATGAGGAGCAGGTAGCGCATCGGTTCCTCCTGTCGGACCGGGACCGTGCTCGGCGGCCCCGTTGCAGGGACGACGAATGGCGGGGACGTGGATCGACATCATCGGCTGTTCGACGTGCAGTGTCACCCGGTGCAGCCATTCGCCACAGGGTGGACGCCGCCCGTCAGACGCGCCCGATGTCGAGCTCGACCTCGTCGCCGATCCTGGCACCGGCCGCAGCCAGCGCCGCCTTGCTGACGCCGACGCAGAAGCCGCCACCGGCGACGAGCATCGTGCTCGCGCTGAACGGGGCGCCGCGCAGCGTTCCGGCAACTCGATACTGGCGCCGGCCGCCGAGGTCCGCGACGAGCGGGGTCGGGATGTCGACCACCGCAAGCCCGCGGCCGGAGGCCTCATCCCAGTGCCGGACCCGTCCGACGAACGTCGCTCGCTCACCCATCGTCTGCATCTCCTTGCGATCGGCCGCTAGCATCCCACCATGGCGACCCGCAAGGAGATCCTCGAGATCGGCGGCCGCGAGGTGTCGATCTCGAACCCGGACAAGGTCTATTTCCCCGACCCGGGCTACACGAAGATGGACCTCGTCTCGTACTACCTCGCCGTGGCCGATGGCGCCCTGCGTGGCGCCGGCGGCCGGCCGATGGCCCTCAAGCGGTTCGTCGACGGGATCACGAAGGAGCCGTTCTTCCAGAAGCGCGCTCCCGACAACACGCCCGACTGGATCCGGACCGCCGAGCTGACGTTTCCGTCGGGCCGGACCGCGGACGAGATCGTCCTCGACGAGCCGGCGGGGCTGGCGTGGGTCGTCAACCTCGGCTGCATCGACCTGAACCCGCACCCGGTTCGGGCCGACGACCTCGACCATCCAGACGAGCTCCGGGTCGACCTCGATCCGGTGCCCGGGATCGAGTGGCCGCAGATCCGCGACGTCGCGCTGGTCTGCCAGGAGGCGCTCGCAGCAGTCGGGCTCGTCGGCTGGCCGAAGACCTCCGGCTCGCGGGGGATCCACATCAACGTCCGGATCGAGCCGCGCTGGACCTATGCCGAGGTCCGCCGGGCGGCCCTCGCCCTGGCCCGCGATGTGGAGCACCGTGCACCGTCGATCGCGACGAGCAAGTGGTGGAAGGAGGAGCGCCACGGCGTCTTCCTCGACTACAACCAGAATGCGAAGGACCGGACGGTCGCGTCGGCCTACTCGGTCCGGCCGCTGGCCGACGCCCGCGTGTCGATGCCGCTCCGCTGGGCCGAGGTCGGCGACGTCGTCGCCGAGGACTTCACGATTGCGACGGTCCCGGGGATCGTCGCCGAGCGTGGGGACGCCGCTGCCGGCATCGACGAGGCCGCGGGCTCGCTCGACGCCCTTCTCGAGCTGAGCGCCCGCCACGAGGCGGAGGGCCAGGGCGACGCCCCGTGGCCGCCGAACTACGCGAAGCAGGCCGGCGAGCCGCCACGGGTCCAGCCGTCGCGGGCGCGCCGTCCGAAATCGGAGTACGAGCCCGGACGCGGGGTCGAGGGAGGGCCGCCGCCCGAGATCGCCGCCGAACGAGCGGCCGCGGTGGCGGCCGGCGATCCCAACGCCGGGCTGCCGACCGAGTGGCCGGGCATGCCGCCGCGCGGGACGCCGGGTGGCTCGCGCCCGACGCCGACCGGCCGGCGCAAGACGACCATCCCGGTCATCGAGATCAGCCGGGCGGCGTCCAAGGCCGAGGCGCTCGAAGGGCTCGAGCGCTGGAAGGTCCGCCATCCGGAGGCCGCCGCCCACCTCGAGCCGGCCGACGTCCTGACCGACGGGATGCGCGGCCGCTCGTCGCTCTGGTATCGGGTCCGGGTGAACCTGATCCACGTGCCGGAGGCGGACCGGCCGCCGCAGGAGGGCCTGGATCCCGACTACGACCCGTGGGCCGGCTTCGAGTGGCCGGACCGGTCCGGGCAGCTCGAGCGGGCGCCGCGGAGGAAGCCGACGGCGGAGTGAACTCGCAGGAGGTCCGCCGGCCAACCATCGAGCCGGTCCCACCGGACTCGACGGGGCCGGTGAGGTCGGCGGCCGAGATCGGAGCCTGATCGATCCCGACGCGAGCTCCGGGCAGGCGATGGTTTAATCCGTCGATGGAGGTCCACTCGCCGTCGACCAGCCCCGTTCGGGAGCGCCACCTGTCCCTGCCCGAGCTGGCGGCGGAGGCGCGAGCGCCCGTCGACCTGCTCGAATGGCTGGTCGCGCGCGGCCAGCTCCGGCCCCTCCCCGACGGTCGGTTCGACGCCCGCGACAGCGCGACGCTCTCGACCGTCCAGGCGCTGCTCGCCTCAGGCATCAGCCGCGACGATCTCGGCTGGGCGTTCGATCAAGCCGGCGCCGGCGTGTCGGCGATCGGTCAGATGTTCGCCGTGCCACGGGAGCGCTCCACGCGAACCTATGCGGAGGTCGTGGCGGAGCTCGGCGAGGTGGGTCGGCGCCTGGGCTTGATCTACTCGGCTCTGGGGTTCACCGAGCCGGCGCCGGACGAGCGCCTCCGCGTGGATGAGGAACGGGTGGTCACCGGCTTCGCCTCGGTCTGGGCCGAGGTGGATCCCGGCGGCGATGCGGACGTCCGTCTCGCGCGGATCGCGGGTGAGGCGACCCGCCGGGTGAACGAAGCCTGGCTCGACATCTGGGACGAGGTCGCCCAACCGAGGCTCGACACCCAGGGTGGGGCCACGTCGCTCGGCCAGGGCCCGGCGACCGACCCCGCCGATCCGGCCCAGAATGCGTCGCTGCGCGGCGCCGAGATCGGCCGGCTGATGACCGCGTGGCTGCAGGAGCGCGCCCTGGAACGGACGCTCAATGCCCGGATCATCAACGCCTTCGAGAACGCCCTCGTCCGGGCAGGTCGGCTGGAGGGCCGGCCGGACCACCCGCCGGCGGTCGCGTTCGTCGACCTGTCGGGCTACGCGACGATGACGGTCGAGCGCGGCGACGAGGCGGCAGCCGCGGCGGCCGACCGGCTGCGATCATTGGCAGAGGAGTGCGTCCGGAAGGTCGACGGCCGGATCGTGAAGGTTCTCGGCGACGGCGTCCTGCTCCTCTTCCAGGATCGCTCGTCGGCGCTCGGCGCGACCCTCGCGCTCGTCCGGCGGGTCGCCGAGGAGGGCCTCCCGCCGGCGCATGCCGGAATCGCCGCCGGGCGCGTCGTCGTCCGCGACGGCGATGTCTTCGGGCAGACGGTCAACCTCGCCTCGCGGATCGCCGGTCAGGCGAAACCAGGTCAGGTCCTCGTCGAGGAGGGAGTCGTGATCGCCCTGCCTCGCGGCGTGGCGGAATTCGCGCCGATCGGCCGCGTCGAGCTCAAGGGCCTCCCGCTGCCGGTCGCCGTGTGGCAGGCGAGCGCCCCCGGCACGACCGCCGGCTGACTCGCTGAGGAACGCGTGCGGATCGGACGGCGCGCAGCGATTGCCGCGTGCCTGCGTCGTCGTCGTTCGAATCCTGAGCCTCCGCGCATGAGACGCCTGCTGGCGGGCATCGGCCTCGCCGGGGTTCTCGCGGCGGCCTGCGCGTCGACCGTTCCAACAGTCCCATCGGTCGATCCTTCGGCTGCGGCGTCGTCGGAGACCGGGGTGGTTCCCCTGGAGGTGGCGCCGGGCGCGGGCCTGGGACGTGGCCCGCAGGGCGGCTGCGGATCGGTCGGCTTCTCCGACCTGCTCCTCCATGGCGATCCCGCTCGAACGCCGCCGGTCTGGGTCGTCGACGTCGACGGGGGAATGGCCCACCCGATCCGCTGGCCCCCGGGGTTCTCGGCCCGGTTCGAGCCCGACCTCGTCGTCTATGACGCCCGAAATCGAGC
>DATNBW010000067.1:0-30774 GCA_035607275.1 Verrucomicrobiia bacterium
CCGCTGTCGTCGACCGCGTCCACGCGGGCGTCGACGGTCCGGGCGTAGGCATCCGAGTAGCAGAGCTGCTCGCGCACGTCCATCGAGCCGAACCTCGCCGCGGGCCGGACGGGTCCGTCGCGGCGTCCCCGGCCGGGCGCCGCGACCGGGGGCTACCTGACGGTCAGGGTCCCGGTCATCACCGTCGGGTGCACGACGCAGTAGTACGTGTACGTGCCGGCCGCGAGCGCCGGGACCGCGTAGTCGCGGGTGCCCGGGCCGGTGAAGAACTTCGTGTCGCCGCCGAGCGCCACCTCGCCCGCCGAACCCTTGAGCTGGACGTTGTGGGGCTGCGGGTCCTGGCTGTCGAAGTGGATCGTGAACGGGGTGTTGGCCGTGGCATCGAGGGTGGTCGGCACGAACCCGCTCGACGCGGCCCCCACCGGGGCGGTGATCGTGAGGGTCGCCGCGCCTCCGGACGCCGAGGCGCTCTGGCCGGCGCTGGCCGACGGGGCGACGGACGGGGCGCCGGACGGGGCGCCGGACGGGGCGCCGGACGGAGCGCCGGACGGCGCACCCGACGCGCCAGCCGACCCGGCCGGGCTCGAGGACGGGGCGGGCGCGTAGGTCCAGCCGGGGGGAGCGCTCGCCGAGCAGGCGGCGATCGCAAGCGTCACGAGGAGCGGCAGACAGAGGGCAGGCAGGCGGCGCATGTCGTCAGGAGACCTCGGTGGCTCGGGCTGGACGAACCGGGCGATCCCGGGACGGCGCGACGGGGTGATCGCGTCGGACCCGAATCTACCGTCCGGACGCGCTTCCTGCCGCGACGGGCTCGGTCAGCCCGAGCCGGATCGCGACCGCCGCCGCCTCGACCCGGCCAGAGACCCTGAGCTTGGCCAGGATGTTGCCGACGTGGACGCCGACGGTCTTCTGGCTGATGAACAGGCGCTCCCCGATCTCGCGGTTCGTCCGGCCCTCGGCGATCAGGGCGAGCACCTCGCGCTCGCGCCGCGACAGCCCGAACGTGTCGCGCTTCGGCACGGGCGCTTCCCCGACGACGCCCCGGATCACGGCCGACTCGGCAGGCGTCCCGCTGCCGTTCGCGGCGGTGCCGGCCGGAACGGGGCCATGACCATCCTGCCCGGGCCCGACCGCGACGAGGCTCGCGTCGGAACCGTCGCCACCGCCCGTCGCCGACCCCGCCGCGGCCAGTCGCTCCGGCGCGTCGAGCAGGGCGTCGACCGATTCCGGCAGGCGGATCATCGCCCGGCCCGCCAGCTGGCGCAGCTCGCGCAGGAGCGGCCGGGCCGACAGGCTCACCCCGATCCCGGCCGCCTCCTCGAGGGCCGGCCTGGCGCGTCCACGTCCCGCGCGTCCCTCACCGGAGTTCAGGATCGCCTCGGCCTGGCGCCAGCGCGCCTTGGCGACCTCGTACGGGTTCGAGAGCTTCGCCCAGGCGGCCGCGAGGCGATTCCAAGCGGCGGGGTCGTCGCGACCCTCGAGTCGGTCGCGATGCGCGGTCGCGAGGGCCAGCCACGCATCCGCCTCGCGCCGGGACCCGATCGTGGGGCCGACGCCGGAGCGCTCGATCGCCCGGGTCGCGGTTCGGACGACGTTCCTCGATCGCCCCCGGATCGTGGCGAGCGTTGCGAGGTCGCGCCGGGAGCCGGCGTCGGCGGCGGCCATCGAGTCGACCTCGGCCACGGTTGCCGCCATCTTCGCGACCAGGCTCCAGTCCCCGCTGTCCTTGACGAGGTCCCAGCCCCGGCCCGCCGCGCGTGTCGCATCGGCGTGGTCGCCCTGCCAGAGCGCGAGCGAGGCGGCCGCCCGGTAGATCGGGACCGCGTGCTGGGCGTCGCTGACCGTCTCGATCCCGACGAGCATCTGGCCGAGCCGTCGGCCGGCTGCCTCGCCGGCCTGGGTCTCGATCTCGACAACCGCGAGGCTGTCGATCGGGCGGACGAAGGCGACGCCGGTCGGGCTCCACTCGAGCGCCGTGGCGCTGATCGCGCTCGATTCGGCCCAGCGGCCGAGGAGATAGAGCGAGTCGGAGGCGTTCCCTCGCAGGAAGTTCCCGTACACGGCCTCGAGCCCGGCCCGCCGGCTCGCCTCGATTCCCTCGTTGGCGACGTCGACCGCCTCCGGTCGCCGGCCGACGAGATCGAGGACCGTCGTCAGGTTGGCGTAGACCCGGAAGACCTCGTCGGCATCGCCCGCCCGCTCCGCCAGACCGCGCGCCTCCTCGAGGAGGGCCACGCCGGCCTCCGGTGCGTCGCCCCACCCGAGCGCGACCCCGAGCGTCGTCGTGGCGTGGACGACGATCGCCTGGCCGTCGCTGCCGCAGGCCGCGCCGATCCGCATCGCGTCGCGGGCCAGGCTCTCGGCACGGGCGAACGAGCCGTCGAGCATCGTCGCCTGGGCGAGGGCGGCGAGCACCGTCGCACGTTCGAGGGTGGGTCCGTCCGGCACGAGGTCGACGGACCGCTCGAGGGCGGCGAGGGCGCCCGTCCGATCGCCCGCGGCCCGCCGATAGCGCCCGAGCCGCTCGTGGAGCAGGCCGAGGGCGACGCGGTCACGACGCTCGTCGAACGAGCCGAGGATCGCCTCGAGATAGGCGACGGCGCGGGCCGGCCGCCCGGCGGCGAACGCCGACTCCGCGGCGCGCAGCTGGAGCGGTGTCGCCACCTCGCGGATCGCGTCGGCCCGGGCCAGGCGGTCCTCGCGGCGCGTTGCCGGGCCGGCCGCGCGACGGCCCCCGGTGGAGCGGGCCGGCGTGGCCGCGATCGACGAGCCCGCCCCGCCGCCGACGTCGACCGCCGGCAGGACGCCCTCGCCCGCCTCGGCCGCGCCCGCCCCGGGGGCGCCCGGTCCGGAGCGTGCCGACGGATCGACGAGTGCGAGTGCGAGCTCGAGGGCCGCCAGCGCGTCCTCCGGCGCGTGCGCCGCCTCGGCCCGGCCGGCCGCCTCGACCGCCGCCGTGAACGCCCGGTCCGGGACGTGCGCCTCGAGCCAGTGGCTGGCCGACTCGCTCGGGTGCCCGACGAGCCCGGCCGCGAGCGCGAGATGGTGACGATGGCGAAGCCGGGGCAGGAGGTCGGCGGCGGCGGCTCGCCGGATGTGCTCGTGGCGGAAGGCCACGCCTTCGGGCTCGTCGACGAGGACGCCGGACGCGATCGCTTCCTCGAGGCCCGCGGCCAGATCCGGATCGAGCGCTCCGTCGGCGTGGCGCGGAAGGGTCGACGAGCGCGGTGGGAGGCGATCGGTGGTGAGCTCGAAGGCCGCGGCCGTCGCGGCGAGCTCGTCGCGATCGACCGGGCGACCGGCCAGGGCGAGCAGGCGCAACACGCGCCGGCACTCGGGCCCGTGCCGGGCGAGGCGGGCGATGACGATGTCCACGAAGGATCCTGTCAGGGCGGTGTCGGACAGCTCGCGGCGGGCGGCGAGCAGCTCCTCGGCGACGAGCGGCAGGCCGTTCGCGCGATCCGCAACCAGGACGAGCGCGGAGGCCGTCGGACGCTCCCCCTCGATCGACTGGACGAGCTCGGCCAGCTCGGTGCGTTCGAGCGGCGGGATCGAGATCCGGGCCGGCCCGCGACCGGCGGCGGCCGCCATCTCCGCGAGGTTCTGCGACAGCGGGTGGTCGCGGGTGAGCTCGTCGGGCTGCCACGTGCCGATCAGGCAGACGCGCTGCGCTCGGCGGATCCGGCTCATGAACGAGACGAACGCCCGGGTCGCGGCATCGGCGTCGTGGAGATCCTCGAGCACGAACAGGACGGGCTGCCGCTCGGCGAGCCGCCCGACGACGCCGAGGAGGCCTTCGAGGACCCGGCCCTGGCGGCGCTCGAGTGCCGTCGAGGTCGGGCGGTCGGGCAGCACGCCGGCGGCCGCGAGGCGCCCGACGAGCTCGGGAAACAGTCGCACGACATCCTCGACCGCCGGCCCCGCGAGCCGCGCGAGCTCGGCGTCGTCGACCACCCGGAACACCGGCCGTAGCGCCCGGACGATCGCGCCGTACGGCTCATCCGAGCCAGGTCGGAACGAGCGGCCACGGACGACGGCGAACGATTCGTCGAGGCCGGCGACCCGCCGGCCGAGCTCCGCGACGAACCGCGAGACGCCGACGCCGCCGGGTCCGTCGAGGAGGACGGTCGTGGCCTCGCCATCCGACGCCGCCTCGAGAGCCGAAGCGAGTCGAACGAATGCCGCGTCGCGTCCCACGAACCGCGCACTGTTCATCGTGGCGGGCATGACCGGCATTCTAGGGGCCGCGGAGGCCGACCCGGCGGCCGCGGCCCAGGAGGCGGTCCGGCGGCGAGAGGATCAGGCCCGGGCGCGGGCGGCCAGGAAGGCGGTCAGGACGTCGTCGTCGATCTCGCGACCGAAGGACGGCGGCGTGTTGTCGGTGACGATCTCACCGAGGGTCATCTTGTGGAGCCAGCCCTGGCGCCCGTCCGGACAGAGGACGAGCCAGTACGAGCCCGAGCGCTCGATGAGCTGCACCTCGTCGCCCTGGTCGAGCTGGCCGATCTCCGCCGAGCGCAGCTCATCCGGAGCATCGAGGAGCCGGACGACCGCGTAGCGGATCGTTCGCCGCTCGCGACCTTCGGCAGCGCCGTTCTCGAAGCTCAGGCGGTGGTTCGTGGCGATCGACCGCGAGGGATCGGCCTTGCGTGCCTCGATGAGGGACGGCCGCCGCCAGCGCGGCATCCCGGCTTCGATGTCGACCGGAGCGGGGACCAGCGTGGCCCGGACGACGCCGTTGACGACCTCGCCGCCCGGGACGTTGCCCTGGCCGCGCGCCGCGCTCGCCCGGAGGACCTCGTCGGGGGCGGGCGGCTCCTCGTCCCGGCGCTTCTTGCCGAAGATCGCGAAGGCGAAGGCCATCGTCATCGCGGTGCTGGTTCCCACGAGCATCGGGAGCATCGTGATGGCAGGCGGCCGGTTGATGCCGAGTGTCTGGAGAGCGCTGGCGAGGGCGCCCCAGCCGGCGCCACCGGTCACGACGTCACGGCCACCGCTGCGGTCACCGGCCGGGCCGCCGCCCGCGTCGGGGCCGCTGCCGGATCCGGTCCCGGTGATCGGACCTGCGCCGGCAAGACCGCCGCCATCGGTTGCGCTCGGGGTCGGGCCGGTGCCGTCGCCCGAGCCTGCGCTGCCGCTGCCGAAGCCGCCGGGGCCGAAGCCGCCGAAGCCCGTTCCCGGCTCGGCCGATGGGCCGGTGCCGGCGGACCCGCCGGAGCCGTCGACGGCAGCCGTCGGGGTGGGTGCCGGCGGATCGCTCGGAGCAGGCTTGGGCGTCGGGTCCGGTGTCGCCTTCGGGGTCGGGGCGGGCGTGGGATCGGGGGTCGGCTTCGGGGTCGGCTTCGGGGTCGGAGCCGGTGCCGGGATCGTGATCTTCACGGTGCCGCCGTCGGCCGCGTCGCTGAACCGGTCGCGGCTCATCGCCTCGAACGAGATCGTGTGGGTCCCGGCAGCGAGCTTCGTCGACCAGCGGTTCACGACGCCGCTCTTCCACGACGTGGCGGCGCCGCTGGTCATCGCGTGCGCCGTCCCGTCGATCACGACCCGGACGTACTCCGGAGCCGAGCCCTCGCGATTGCGGTAGCCGACCTGGAACGTGATCGTCGTCGTCGGCGTTCCCGTCCGCGGCGAGACGCTCGCGTCGTACAGCTTGGTCGGGCCCTGGACGGCCAGGACCGGCGCCACGAGGGCGAGCACGACGAAGAGCGCGGCACAGAGCGCCGCCAGCGGGGTGGCCGCCGGTCGAAGGCGATGGGTTCGACGCTGGTTCGACACGCTGAAGTTCTGACCTCCGCTCGGGCAGGGGCGCCCGTGCTGAGGCAACCATGCTGGCGGAGCGAGGCGGCCGCAATGGTACGGGTGTCCCACTCCGCGATCGGCTCGTCGGGGGACCATTCCCGGTTCGGTGTCGAGGCGCACCGTGAGTGGTGCGGTCCGGTGCGGTCCGTTGGGGTCGATGGGTCGGACGGCTCGCCATGCGTGACCCGATGTGCCCATTTCCCTGCCGGCACGCGCCCGCGACGATGGCGACGTGCAGGTCATCACGTCATCTCGCGCCGCCCGTCCGCCGATCGGCGCGATCGTCATCGGGCTGGCCGTCGGGAGCATCCTCCTGGTCGGCGGGCTCTTCCTCGCCTGGGTTGCCCTCGCGACGCCCGTGCTGACCGGCCTCACGCCGGCGACCACGCGTCCCGGACCTGCCCAGATGGTGATGGGCGGGGCGATCTGGGGCATCACGCTCGTTGCGCCGCCGTCGTTCGCGATCGTCGGTGCGCTGCGCATCGGCCGGGTTGCGAGGGCCGTCACGGTCAAGCCGCAGAGCCGGGCGATGACCCGTGCGGCCCGGGCCATCGGCGACGAGTTCGCCTCGGCGACCAACGTCCGGCTGCCCGACGGGCGGGTCGTGCGCGACCTCGTGCTCGGACCGTTCGGCCTGGCCGTGATCAACGAGCTGCCGCCTGCGCGGGTGACCCGTCACCACGGGGTCGAGTGGGAGATCCGCCGAGGCGATGGGCGCTGGTCGTACTTCGAGAACCCGCTCGACCGGACCGCGCGCGACGGCGAGCGCATCCGGCGCTGGTTCGCCTCGATCGAGCGCGACTTCGTCGTCAAGGTCTATGCCGCCGCGGTGACCTCCGATCCGACCGTGACCCGGACGCCGCAGTGCGCGGTCGTGACCGCCGAGCAGATCCCCGCCTGGCTGGCCTCGTTGCCCCCGGCGCGGGCCCTGACCGCGGACCGCCAGGCCGAGCTGATCGCGCAGATCCGGTCGCTCGCCTGACGCTTCGGGCGGCCGTCGTCGTCGTTCACCTCGCGCAAGTTGCCCCCGCCCACGGTGACCGCGCGCAAGTTCCCCCCGCTGGCGCTGCGAATAGCCGAATCGTGCGGATCTCGAATCATTTGGCTATTCGCATTGGCAGGGATGTGTCCGTTGGCGGGGCGTGCGATCGCGACCGATTTCGAGTGGGGCGGGCGGGCCCGCCGAAGCGGGCGCGGGCCGAGCGAGGGTCGGGGCTTGGTAGGGGAGCCAGGACTCGAACCTGGAACCAGCGGGATATAAGCCCACCGCTCTGACCATTGAGCTACTCCCCCGCGCCGATCCTACTCCGATCTGCGGGAAACGCCCTCCGCCGCACGGGCTGATGAGGGATCCCGGCGACCGGGCTCGGGCTAGTTGTCGCCCTGGCCGAGGATCCGACCGGCCAGCGCCTTGAGGCTCAAGGGCCGTGGCCGGAGGGTCGGCTCGTCGTCCGAGCGGCCGTTCCGGGCCGCTCTGGCGTGCCCGCCGGGGGCGTACGCGTGGGCCGGAAGGCTCGCAGCGATCTCGCGTTCCTCGTCCGTCTGGACAGCCTCGATCGGGAGATCGTCGGGGTCGAACGGACGCGGAGTCACGACGACGGCGACCGCCGGTCGCGCGTAGGCGGGAGCGCCGTACAGCTTCGGCAGCGCGACGTGCTGCTCGTCCATGGCCACGAATAAGTCCTCGCGCGTTCGATCGGATACCCGATCAACCCGATGATATCGGGCGGAGGGTACCGCGGAATGGTACGGATGGGCCATACCATTACGCGCGCATCACGCTGGAAGTGGTGCCGCGAGGCACATCCGCGCGTCACCCGGGCACATCCCCCGGGTCAGCCGAGGAGCGGCGCGAGCACCTGCGCGACGACGACCAGGACGAGATAGCAGACGGGGACGGCCGCGAAGAACCCGAGTGCGGCGCTCCATGGCGTGCGCGTCGTCGTGAGCCCCGAGCCCCGCGGCTGGGGCACGATCAGCCACGTGATGAGACTGCCGGCGGCCAGCACGACGACGACGTCCAGGGCGAGATAGAGCGTCCGCAGGTCGCCGCCGGGCAGGACGGCGCCGTGCCGCAGGGCGACGTCGTAGGCGAGGTAGCCGAGCCCGAGGACGATCGCGACGACGAGGCTCGAGAGGACCGCCCGGACGATCGGCCGGGGGGCGTTCCGGAACTGGCGCCAGCGAATCTCGAGCCAGCCACGGCGACGGACCTCGAGCCGGGCACCGCGCGCTTGCGCGTCGCCGGGCCCGGGCCTCTCGGCGCTCATGCCCCGCCCTGGCCGATGATCGTGAGGCGCGGCCGCTGCGGCAGCGACGCCGGCGTATGCGCCGCCAGCAGCTCGACGGTCGCCGCGAATCGCTCGATCTCGTCGTTCGTCGTGAAGAATCCGACGCTGATCCGGAGCGCCTCGAGCTCCGGGATCCTCCGGGCGATCGCGAAGACGCGGCCGCTCAGCTCGGCGAGCGCCTCGTCCGGCGTCCAGCCGGCGATCCGGAACGTGACCAGGGTCGCCATCCGGTCGCGCGGGGTGAGGAGCTCGACCCCATCGATGGCGGCCAGGCGGTCGGCGGCCGCGCGGGCCATCCGCTGACCCCGCTCGTGGATCCACGGCCAGCCGATGTACATCGAGAGCCAGCCGCAGCTCCGGGCCAGACCGGTCACGCCCGGCCGGTAGTGCCCCGAGTCCTCGAAGCGCCGGGCGTCCCGCCAGGGAACCGCCTCGGTCGTCGACAGCCGCTCGAAGGTGAACCAGCTCGCGTTCGTCGGCTGGCTCTCCTCGACGATCGCCGGGTCGCACCACAGGGCGCCCGTGCCCTCGGGGCCGAGGAGCCACTTCTGGCCGGCGATCGCGTAGAAGTCGGCCCCGAGATCCGCGACCGACACCGGGATCGCCCCGACCGCCTGGGCTCCGTCGACGACGAGCCGGGCGCCTCGATCGTGGGCGAGCCGCGCGATCTCGCGGACGGGCAGGCGGGCGCCGGTCGTCCACAGAACGTGCGAGATCGCGACGATCTTCGTGCGCGGGGTGATCGCGGCGTCCAGCGCGCGCAGGGTCGCCTGGTCGTCACCGCCGTCGCCCACGTCGGCGATGGCGAGCTCGGCGCCGGCCCGAGTTGAAGCGACGTGGACCGGTCCGAGAGCCGCCGGGTGCTCCGCCTGGGTCGTAACGATTCGATCGCCGGGCCGCAGGTCGACCGACCAGATCGCGGCGTTCATCGCGCCCGAGGTCGAGTGGACGAGGGCGATCTCGCCGACATCGGCCCCGATCACGGCAGCGACCGAGGCCCGCGCCTCGGCCATCCGCTCGAGGAACCCCTCCCAGTAGTCGGGATGCGACCGGCCGATGCGGAGCTCGTACTCGACGAGCTCGGCCATCGCGGCGGCGGTCTCGGCCGGAAGCGGGCCGACCGACCCGGTGTTGAGGTAGATCCCCGCGGCGAGTGCCGGCAGCGCCCCGCGGACAGCAGCCAGCTTCTCGTCATCGGGCAGGAAGGGGGCCACCACGCCTCTATGATATCGGCGATGTCCTCTCTCCCCGGTCGTCGGATGACCCGTACCCGTGCTCCGGGCGGCCTCGCCCGACCCGAGCTGCTCGCGTCCACGGACTGGCTGGCCGACGAGCTCGGCCGACCGGATGTCCGGATCCTCGACGTTCGCTGGCGACCCGACGGCAGCGCTCGCGACGTGTGGGCGGCGGGTCACGTCCCGGGATCCGCCCACGTCGACTGGCGGGCGGACCTCAGCGACCCGTCGGAGTCCGGCGACACGCTCCTGCTGGCCGGCCCCGAGCAGATCGCCCGGACCCTGGGCCGGGCCGGCGTCGGGGACGGCGCGACCGTCGTCGTGTACGACGACACGGTCAGCCTGTTCGCCGCCCGGACGTGGTGGGGCCTGCGGGTCTACGGCCTCGAATCGGTCCGGATCCTCGATGGCGGCTTCCCGGCGTGGCAAGAGGAGGGGCGCCCGATGTCGAGCGCGGTCGCCCCACCGCCGCCCGCCCACTTCACCCCGCGCGCCCAGTCGCGGATGCGCCTGACGACATCGGACGTCCGGGCCCTCCTCTCGTCACCGGACGTGACGCTCCTCGACGCGCGCGCGCCGGCCGAATATCGCGGCCACGAGGGGAACACGAAGCGGCTCGGCCACATCCCGGGCGCGGTCAACGTCCCGGTCGGGGCGATGACCCGGCCCGGCAGCCAGCACTTCAAGGTCGGCGACGAGTTGCGTGAGCTGTTGTTCAAGGCGAACGTCGCCCGCGGCCGGCGGATGGTCTGCTACGACAGCTCGGGGATCGCCGCCGCAAAGCTGGCGTTCGCGTTGACCCTGCTCGGCCACGAGGACGTGGCGGTGTATGACGGCGGCTGGGCCGAATGGGGCAACCGTCTGGATCTGCCGGTCGATCGATAGGCTGTCGCGCCTTCGCGGCCGATCTCGGCGTTGGCCGCTGCGCTCCTCGCTCACGGCCATCCGAGGCCGCTCGCTGCGGTGCTCGCGGCCGCCTTGCGCTCGACCACGCATGCGCGACGAACGCGGTCGCGCTGGCGGGGCGATGTCGCGCCTTCGGGGCCGAGCGCGGCAATCCCTGGGCGGTCGCCTCGCCTGACCGCCACTTCCCGGGCCGACCGCGATTTCTTGCGCGTAGGCGAGCCTCGCCTACGCGTGGCCGCCATCGAACGCGTTTCTTGCACCTAGGCGAGCCTCGCCTACCGGGACATGCCACGAACGGGCCGGCGAGCGTGAACGGCGAGGCGGACGGGACCCGGCCGGAGCGTCGACGCGTAGGCGACAGTCGCCTGCGCGCAAGAAATCCGAGTCCGGCTGGCAGCGCGGGATGTCGGCGTGGTCGGGCCCGCAGCGCAGGAGCTAGGACGAACCGCCCTCGCCGCCGCGGTCCAGGCCGGCCCACGGGTCGACGGCCCGATGCGGCGCGAAGATCTGGGCCCGGTGATGGTTGATCGCGAGCATCGGAGCCGTCGCCCGTGCCTCACCGACCGAGTCGGACCAGAACGTGGCGTCCGTGACCGGGATGAACCGCCCGGTGAGCTCGGTGAGCGCCTCGCGCAGGTCGCGTTCGGGCAGGAGGTGGACCCGGCCGGTGACCCGGAACGGCGGAATCGAGATCAGGGCCTGCTCGGGCACCTTCGGCGTCCGGAGATCGGGTCGCGGCTCGACCGACGTATCGGCGACCGCGAACAGCACCGCGCCGAGGTTGACCTGGGCGTACTCCGATCGGACCGGCAGGCCCCGGGCCCCGAACTCGTCGACGACGGTGTCCGTGAGCACGAGGAATTCGTCGTCGGCCTGGTTGAGGATGTCCGAGATCCGGCTCTGGCGGGTCCGGATCGACCCCCGGATGACGAACGCGTCGGTGTACAGCGTCAGTGCGACGAGACTCGGCTCGGCCCCGAGGAGCATCGACTCGAACATCGCGGGATCATACCCGGGCCGGAACTGCCCGGACCCACCCGATCCGGCCTCCCACGCGCGATCGGGACTACTTCCTGGCGCCCGCCGTCACCAGCTGCTCGGCGCCGTGCTGGAGTCCCTCGTACAGGGCGCGCACGGTCTCGAGCGTGTCGATCTCGTCGAGGGGCTTGTCTGGCCGGAGGTTCGCGATCCGGGGAAAGCGCAGCGAGTAGCCCGATTGGTGGCGCTTCGAACGGACGATGACGTCGAAGGCGACCTCGACGACGACCGTCGGCTCGACCTGGCGGTAGCGCCCGAACCGCTGGATCGTGTGGGCCTCGAACCACGCGGTCATCTCGGCGATCTCGGCATCGGTCAGGCCGCTGTACGCCTTGCCGATGGTCACCAGCCGGTCGTTGTCGGTGTCGCGAACCGCGAACGTGTAGTCGGACAGGACCCCGTGACGCTTGCCATGGCCGACCTCGACGCCGACGACGACGCAGTCGATCGTGGCCAGCGCCTTCTTCATCTTCAGCCAGCCGAGGCCGCGCCGGCCGGGCGAGTAGATCGAGCGCGGATCCTTGACCATCAGGCCCTCGTTGCGCCGCTCGCGGGCGCCGAGGAACGCGTCCTCGAGGGCGTCGACCGAGGTCACGCTGACGAGATGGCTGAGCGCGAAGACGCCCCGGTCGCCGGCCAGCGGGAGGGCGAGCCCCTCCAGCTGGCGGCGCCGATCCTCGAGCGGCTCGCGGAGGAGGGCCTCGACGCGCCCCGATCCGCCGTGACCGAGGCCGAGGACGTCGAACGCGACGTAGATGACCGGCACCTCCGCCCGGATCGCCGCCGACGGGGACTTCCGGCCGAGCCGCGCCTGGAGGGCGATGAACGGCAGGACCGACCCGTCCCGCCAGGCCAGGATCTCGCCGTCGAGGATCCCGTCCCAGGCCAGGCCCCGGGCGCCCTCGACGACCTCCGGGAACTGGCCGCTGATGTCGTGCAGGTCGCGCGAGTAGAGCCGGACGTCGTCGCCGAGGCGATGGAGCTGCGCCCGGATTCCGTCGTACTTGTCCTCGACCCAGACCGGAACGCCGAGACGCCTCACGATCTCGTCGGCGTCCTCGGCCGGCGAGGCGAGCATGAACTTGATCGGATGGAAGAGGGACAGGCTCGCCTCGTCGAGCCGGTCGTCGCGAGCGAGCTCGGCCATCCGGCCGATGTCGCCGGTCAGCATCCCGGCCCACTTCACGGCGTCGAGCGGGCGATCGAACGCCTTCGCGATCGCGGCCTCGACCAGGCCCTCCCGAAGGCCGATCCGAAGCTCGCCCGACAGCACCTTGACGATGTACTTCGCGGTCAGCGGATCCGAGCGGGCGAGCAGCGATCGGAGGATGCCGCTCTTCGCGGCCGGTCCGGACGCCTGCTCGATCTCGGCGTAGGCGGCCGCGACCTCGGGGAGCGTCGGGCTCGTCGCGGGGTCGGGGGCATGGCCGGCCTCGGTCAGGACGTCGTCCACGGCCTGGCCGAGATCGGACGATCGGTCGTAGGCCTCGCCGAGGGCGGACCGCGGGACCCCCGCGAGGTCCGTGACCGTCGTCGCGATCGCCGACCAGCCCAGGCCGGCGGCGCGCTGGTCGGCCTCGGCAAAGGGGCGGCCGGTCAGGAAGACGGCGGCGATCGGAAGCTCGGCGGCGGTCAGGCCCGCGAAGTACCCGGCGAGGACGGCGGTCTTCTCGGAGGTGCGGGTCGTGGCGGCGACGCGCTCCGCGACCTCGCTCCAGCGACGCATGGCGGGGATGGTATACCGTCCCCTCCGATGAGCCGCCGGAGCTGGTTTCCCGAGGTGCTGATGGGCGAACAGGTCGTCCTGCGCCGCCACGTGCCCGCCAACCTGCGCGCCTTCCAGCGCTGGTACACCGATCCCGAGGTCGTGCGCCTGACCCGCTACCAGGACAGCCCGATGCGGCCCGACGAGATCGAGCGGTTCTTCGCCGCCCGGGCGCTCGGGTCGGACTCGCTGGCGATGGCGATCCACCGCCGCGACGACGACCGGCTCATCGGGACCTGCGCCCTGTCGCAGCTCGACGCGGACAACGGATCGGCACTGTTCCACATCACGATCGGCGAGAAGGACGCGTGGGGCGTCGGCCACGGCACCGAGGCGACCCGCCTGATGATCAACCACGCCTTCGCCGGGCTCGGGCTCCACCGGATCGGGCTGACGGTGTTCTCGTTCAACGAGCGAGCGATCCGGTCGTATCGATCGGTCGGATTCGTGGTCGAGGGACGGGCGCGCGAGGCGATCTGGCGCGAGGGCCGCTGGTGGGACGAGATCTCGATGAGCATCCTCGACTCGGACTGGGAGGCGCTCCCGGCCCGTCTGGACACGCCCATCGCCGTCCCGGAGGAGGCCGAGCGGCCGACGGGGGTCATGGCCGGGATCTTCGGGAGGCGACGATGAGCAGCTCCGGGGTGGCGGCCGACGCCGCGCGGGCCGATGTTCGCGAGCTGATCGAGGCCAAGGGTCACGTCGTCGACAACGCGCGGGGCGTGATCGCGCGCCTGGACGCGGCATTCGCGGCCGGCGACCTGGCGCGCACGCCTGCCCTGATGCAGTTCCTCGCCGACCTCGAGCCCGCCCTCGAGCAGGACGAAGGCCAGAAGCTCGGCGGCAAGAGCGCCGAGGCGGCCCGGTTCATCCTCCGGGCGATCGATCGCGAGCTGGATCGGGCATAGGCTGGGGCGCCTCAGACGGCGAGCTGGTCGCGGTCGTCGCGGACGAGCCGGCCGCCCTTCGCCACCACGATCGGGCGCTCCAGCTCGCTCACGTCCTCGAGCGGGTCGCCGGCAACCGCGACCAGGTCGGCGAACCGGCCGACCGCCAGGGCCCCCACCCGGTCCGACCAGCCCATGAGCTCCGCGGCCGTCGTCGTCGCCGTCCGGATCGCCGCCAGTGGCGTCATCCCGGCCCGCACGTACGATGCGAACTGGCGACCGTTGAGCCCGTGCGGATAGACGCCGCTGTCGGTCCCGAACGTGATCCGGACGCCGCGCTCGATCGCCTTCGCCATCACCGACTCGGCCGCGACCTGCGATTCGCGGAGCTTGCGCATCGTCTCCGCCGGCCAGTCGGTCGGGCCATCCGGACCGAGCGCCCACTCGCCGTCGTACAGGTCGACCGTGAAGAACGTGCCGGTGTCGGCCAGCATCGAGACCGCCTCGTCGTCGAGGTAGGAGCCGTGCTCGACCGACCGGACACCGGCCCGGATCGCCCGTTTCGCGCCTTCCGCGCCGTGGGCGTGGACCGCGACGTGGGTCCCGTACCAGCCGGCCTCCTCGACCGCCGCCCGGATCTCCGCCTCCAGGAGCTCCGGCGCACCGGGCACGCCGCCGCGCGTCAGGACGGCACCCGTCCCGATGCACTTGATCATCGTCGCGCCGCCGATCAGCAAGCGGCGGACCCGCTCGCGCACGTCGTCGACGGACCGCACGACGCCGAATCGGAGCTCCTCGGGCAAGGTGATGTCGTGGGCCAGCCCGACGACGTCCCCGCCGCCCCACGGCGCGGTGATGAAGGCGCCGGCGCACTGCATCCGCGGGCCGAGGACGTCGCCCCGGTCGATCGCGTCGCGCAGCGCGCAATCGGTGAACGCGCGGAACGGACCGAGGTCGCGGACGGTCGTGAACCCGGCCCGGATCGTGTCGCGGGCGTGCCGGACGCCGATCAGCACCTCCTCGGCGCCCGAGGTCAGCGTCGACGGGACGCCGGCCGTCTGCACGTCGCCGACGAGATGCGTGTGGACGTCGATGAGGCCGGGCAGGACGGTCAGGCCGCCGAGGTCGATCTCGAGCGCGTCGTCCGAAGGGCCCTCCGCGGTGGCGCCGATCGCGGCGATCCGGCCGTCGGGGCTGACGTGGAGCACGCGGTCCTTGTCGAGCCTGCCGGTCTCGACATCGAGCAGGCGACCACAGCGGATCGCGATCGGTCGGGCACCGTCGTCGTCGGTCATGTCACCTCCTCGCGGCAAACTCTACGGGCCCGGCCAGGCGTCGTCGGCGTCGTCGCGAAACGGGCTTGACTCTCGACCTGCCCGAGGGTTCACGATGGCGTCGTGGATGACGATCTGCTGTCGATCGGACGGTTCGCCCGGCTGGCCGGGTTGAGCGTCGGCGCGCTGCGCCACTACGACGAGCAGGACCTGCTCCGGCCGGCCGACATCGATCGCTTCACCGGCTACCGCCGCTATCGGCGCGGCCAGCTCGAGCTCGCCCGGACGATCGCCCGTCTGCGCGACCTGGAGCTGCCGCTCGATGAGATCCGGGAGGTCCTGGCGATGGACGACCCGGCCGAGCAGCGACGGCGTCTGGCGAGCCACCGGGCCCGGATCGAGGCCCGGACGAACCGACTGACCCGCCTGCTCCACGTGGTGGGGCGGATGAGCGATGGAAAGGACCCGATCATGACGAACGCGACCACCGACGCCGGCACCGCGACCACCGTGGACCTGGACCGCGCCACGCAGCGCCAGCTCGGCGTCGACCTGTACAACTCCACGTGGACGCTGATCGAGAAGCCCGACCGCACGCCGGCCGAGACCGACGAGCTGATCCATCGCGCACACGCCTCGCGCTGGCATTGGGCGCGCGCCGGCGAGGCCGTGAACCTCGCTCGCGGCGAGTGGCTGTGCTCGCGCGTGTACGCGACGCTCGGACGAGGCGAGCCGGCCCTCTGGCACGCTCGCCGCTGCGTCGAAATCAACGAGGCGATCCCGGCCGACGCGCGCGAGGGATGGGACCTGCCGGCGGCGTACGAGGCGATGGCCCGGGCATCGTTCGCGGCCGGCGACCCGGCGTCCGGCGGGCTGTGGAAGGCGAAGGCGACCGCCGCCCTCGAGGACATCGCCGACGCGGACGACCGGGAGCCGATCGCCCAGGATCTCGCGACGTTGCCCTGAGCTCTGCCGGCCAGCCCGGCCGGGCCGGCGTCGACGGCCCTGCCTGGCGATGCATCGAATGCATCGTTTTCGAGGGCAGGCTGCTCCGCCGGTCACCAACGATGCTCGAGCGGCATCAATCGCCGGCGGAACCCGCGCCGGGCCTCCGAATCGATGACGCCGCGACATCGAAGCGACCGATCGGACCGATTTCACCCGGCTTCCTGCCGAACACAATGTCGGAGAGTCATCGCCTGTCCTTGGGCACAGACCCTCGGTCGTCGCAGCGGCGGCGGGGCTAGACTTGAGGGCCCGATCGCAGCCTGAGGCCCGACGACCCATGACCGACGTCAAGTTCGGCATCCTGCTCTGGAACCAGGCCACCGACTGGCCCTCGTACGCCGCCGCGGTGCGTCGCCTCGACGAGCTCGGCTACGAGCACCTCTGGGCGTGGGACCACGTCTATGCGATCTTCGGCGACCCGTACCAGCCGATCTTCGAGGGCTGGTCCAGCCTGGTCGCCGCGGCCGGCATGACCGAGCGACTCCGCCTCGGGCTGCTCGTCGGAGCGAACACGTTCCGGAACCCGGGGCTCCAGGCGAAGCTCGCCGCGACCCTCGACCACGTCAGCGGCGGCCGCGCGATCCTCGGCGTCGGCGGGGCGTGGATGGAGCCCGAGCACACCGCCCACGGGATCGAGTTCGGCTCGGGCTTCGGGCAGCGCCTCGACTGGCTCGACGAGTCGGTCGGGGCGATGCGCGCGCTGCTCGACGGCAAGGAGGTCACGTCCGAACCCGGCGGCCACTATCGATTCGACCATCTCCGCCACCAGCCGCCGCCGGTCCAGGCGCACCTGCCGATCATGATCGGCGGCTCGGGCGAGAAGAAGACCCTCCGGACGGTCGCCCGCTACGCCGACCTGTGGAACGCGATGGGCCCGCTCGACGTGATGCGCCACAAGATCGAGGTGCTCCGACAGCACTGCGAGGATGTCGGTCGGGACCCGGCCGCGATCGAATACACGCTGGGCATCAAGGCGACGATCCGCGACAGCGCGGCCGAGGCCGACCGCGTCTGGAAGGCCGCGATGGAGCACAACAAGACGCCGCTCGCCGATGTCGCGGACGACACGACCTTCTGGAACGGCACGGCCGAGCAGCTCGCCGAGAAGCTCGCACCGTACGTCGAGCTCGGGTTCCACACCGTGATCTCCGAGCAACCGGCCCCGTACGACATGGAGACGTTCGAGCGCCTGATCGGCGAGGTCAAACCGCTCGTCGACCGCGGGTGATGGCGCGGGCGGCAGGCCGGCGATGACCCGCTCGATCGGGTCGGGCGTCGGCCGGCTGCTGGCCGTCTTCGACAGCCGGGCCGAAGCGGAAGCCGCCGCGGACACCCTCGCCGCCGCCGGCGTCGACCGCTCGACGATCGAATTGTTCGAAGGGCCCGAGGATGCCGCGGCCTTCGACGCCAGCGGACGCCGGCGCGGCCTCCGTGGCCGTCTGTACCGGCTCATCGAGTTCAGCTGGGCCGACCAGGCCCCCGACTTCGCCTGGTACGAAGCCGCGGTCCGCGAGGGCCGCGTCGTCGTCAGCGTCCGGGTCCGCGGCCAGAAGCAGGTCCGCGCCGCGGCCGACATCGCCGTCGCGCGGGGCGGTCACTTCATCAACCACTTCGGCTGGTTCGAGACGCAGGAGCTGGCTCGGTGGCGGGGCAAGGAGCCGGACGTGCCGGGGTTCCTGCGCCGCTGAGCGCTCCGGTTTGCTCGCTCAGCTCGAGGCGTCTCGGCTGTGGCCGTCTCGCTCGCGGACTGAGACCCCTCCGACGCGGAGCGTATCGGCGGAGGCGATGGAATCGTTGAGCGCCCCGATCGGGGCGCTCAACGTCGACGAAGGGACTCGACCGGGGTCAGCGCACCGGCCAGATCCTCCAGGTCCCGCCCGCGTCCGGCGCGACGACGAACTGTTCGTACCCGGCGTTGTTGCCCGCGAGGGCCGGGTAATCGACCTCGAAGAACCAGGCCCGAGAGCGATCTGCGCCCGAGACCAGAGGACCGTAGGTCGCCCAGTCCGTGGCCGGGGCCGGGCTGCCGATCACGTAGCGGCCGTTGACGCTCTCGAAAAACGCCTGGCGCTCGTCCGAGAAGCTCGTGAGTCCTGCCTCACGAGTCAGGCTCGGGGGTGCCAGGAGGTTGAAGGCGGTCTGCCAATTCCCGGCCACGAGCGCCGCCTCGTAGCGGTCGACCAGGTCCCTCGCGGTCTCGCTGTCGCTGGCGACGGCGGACGGAGAGGGCTGCGGGCTGCCGGGCGTCGGCTGCGGGCTCGAGGAGGGCTCGGCAGGAAGGCTTGACGGCGACGGCGACGCCTGGATCGGCGTCGGGGACTGGGTCTGGTGGAGGAAGCTGCCGACTCCGGGCGCCACGGCGACCGCGGCGAGGAGGAGCAGCCCGGCAACGAATGCGTACATGAGTCTCCCTTGGAAGAGGCCCGGACGGCGTCGCCCCAGGGCGACGAGCATCCGGTCGAGATCGGGTGGTTCGGGTTGGTTCTGACGCCAGGAACGTCCGGCGTCGGTCAGACGCTGATCAAGCGGGTCCATCTCGGCCCTCCAGAAGCTTGCGGAGCCGATTCCGTGCGTCGCTCAAGGTCGATTTCACGGTTCCTTGCGAGCAGCGCATGACGGCCGCCGTCTCCGCGACGTCGAGTCCGACGAAGTAGAAGCAGTCGACGGCGATCCGCTGTCGACTGGAGAGGCTCGTGATGGCGTGAGCGAGATCGAGCTCCTCGTCGATCGGCCTGACTCGGCCGGGAAGGAACCCGAGCAACGGGCGACGACCGCGCCGTGCGCGTCTGGCTTGATCCGCCGTGATGGCAAGGAGCCAGGCCGAGGGCGTTCCTCGTTGCGGGTCGAACTGGGCCCGCTTGGTCCAGGCACGGATGAGCGCTTCCTGGACGACGTCGTCTCGTTCAGCGTCGCTCGATAGGCGGGCGGCAAGCAAGCTCATCGCCCTGAGGTGGGGCGCCGTCCACGCTCCGAATTGCTCCGGTGTGGCCGACGCGAGGTTGACGGTGAGGGTGGAGGTCATGGTCATCACGCACGGTCTACGCCCGGCCGACGCCGATTGGTTGGGTCACCCCTCGCGATGTCACATCTGGACGGGTCGGCGACATCCGGGCCGGCCGCATCCCATCGAACGCGGAGTCACGTCCCGGGGAACGGGTCGCCGGGCGGCAGCGCGCCACGCGGTCTCACCGGAACGGTCCCGCTCAATCCGTTTTCGTTTTCCTCGTCGCGGTCGGCGGGCTCGCTCGACGTCTCCGGGATCGGCGACGTCGGGATGACTCTGCGCTTTGCCTCTTCCTCCAGGCGGAGTCTCTTCCAGGTCGACGGTCCCAGGATCGGCCACGGCCATCGTCATCTCACCAGGCTGAGGATCCCGAGGATGACGTCCTTTGATGGGCGGCGCGGGCTATTGTCGATCGCGGCGTCGTCGATCGCGTCCCGGGCGATCGTGTCGTGGCTCTGCGGGCCGAGTCCCTGGGCGCTCAACGTCCGGCGCTGGCCCAGGCGCTCGAGGAGCGAACGCACCGCGCCGATGCCGGCGCGGGCGGCCTCGGCCTGCGGGTCGCGCGGGTCGGCGGCATCGAGGGCCACCGCCACGAGGGCCAGCTCGTGGTCGCGGACGCCGAGGTAGGTCTCGAAGACCTCCGGCATCACGGTGGCGAGAGCCGTCCCGTGGGCCAGCCGCCCGCGCGTGCCGATCGCATGGCCGATCGCGTGGACGGCGCCGACGCCGGTGCCGCTCTGCTGGCCGACGCCGGCGTAGTGGGCGGCGAGGAGCATCCGGCTCCGGGCCTCGAGATCCGAGCCGACCTCGACCGCGCGCGGGAGCCACTCGCCCACGGTCCGGATCACGCCGAGGGCGATCGCCTCGGCGAATGGGTTCGGGTTGGCCGACAGGAGCGACTCGAGCGAGTGGGTCAGCGCGTCGACACCCGTTGCGGCGGTGGGCTCCGCCGGCAAGCTGAGCGTCAGCTCCGGGTCGAGGATCGCGATCCGCGGCAGGACGCTCGCATGGCCGACATAGCCTTTCCTGCCGACAAGCTCATCAGTGATCACTCCGTAGGTGTTCGTCTCGGCGCCCGTGCCCGCGGTCGTCGGGATCGCGATCACGGGCAGCCCAGGCTCGACCGTTTCATCGTGGTAGCCAAGTGACATGACAGCATGCTGATTGGCTGCATGGAGCGCGATGACCTTGGCCGAATCCATTGCCGAGCCGCCGCCGAGCCCGATGACGATCGTGTCGCCGGCAGCGCCGGTTCCCCGGAAGGCCCGGAGCCGGGCGCTGCCGCGCTCGATGGACGCGGTGCCCGGGTTCGGCTCGACACCGTCGAAGAGCTCGACGCGGAGGTCGGCGGCGGCCAGCAGGTCGACGACCCGGCCCGCGACGCCGGACCCCACCACGCCCGGATCGGTGACCACGAAGACCGCGCGCCCGCCGAGCACGCCGACGATCGACGGGACCTCGCTGACGGCGCCGGTCCCGAACCGTGCCCGGTCGCGCACGCCGATCTCGAGGCGCCGTGCCGCGTAGCCCCCGCTCATCACCGGACCTCGAGCACCCGGTCGATCGAGGTGTCGCGGCGGACGGTCAGCCATCGCCGGCAGCCCGCGGAGTGGAACCAGCGCTCGGTCGAGATCCCGTCTGGGTTTTCGAAGATCCAGACCTCGTCGAAGTCGCGCGCGTCGGCGTCCTCGATCGGGGACGGCGCCGTTCGGCGCTCGCCGCCGAACGTGAACTCGTCGAGCGGCCGTCGCCCGCAGCGGGGACAGTCGAGCGTATGCATCAGCGGGTTCCCGCCGACGCCTGGTCGGCGAGGGCGTGGTCGCGCGTGAAGCGCTCGAGCGAGAACGGCGCGATCAACGCCGGCGTCCTTCCGGTCGCGATCCGCTCGGCCATCTGCTCGCCGCCGGCCGGGATCGCCTTGAAACCCCACGTCCCCCAGCCGGTCGTGATCAGGAACCCGTCGACTCCGGTCTCGCCCATGATCGGGCTCCAGTCGGCCGAGATGTCGCAGAGCCCGGCCCAGGTCCGGAGGATCCGCATCGACCGCAGGAAGGGCAGGAGCATCGTGATCTTGTAGGCGTAGCTCCGGAGCGCGTCGAACGAGCTGATCCGCGAGAACGATGGCTGGCTGTCGAACTCAGCCCCGATGAGCATCTGGCCGCGTTCGGTCTGGCTGACGTAGCAGGCGAGCTCGGTCGAGGCGACGATCTTGTCGAGGCCCTGCTCGAAGTCGTTGGTGACGAAGGCGTGGAGCGGATGCGTCCGGATCGGGAGGCGGACACCGGCCATCGCGGCGACCTGGGTCGACCGGCCGGCCGTGGCGGAGACGACGATCCCCGCCCGGATCGGTCCGGCGGCGGTCTCGACGCCGACGACCCGCCCGGCGTCGTCGCGCAGCAGCCCGGTCACCGCGCGGTGCTGGATGACGTGGACCCCACGGGCGGTCGCGCCCGACGCGAACGCCCAGGCCACGCGATCGTGACGTGCGGTCGCCGCCGGGACGTGGTGGGACGCGCCGAAGACCGGGTAGCGGCCGCCGCCGGTCAGGTCGATCTGCGGGATGAGCGCCTTCACGCCGGCCGGGTCGAGCAGCTCCGTGTCGACGCCGAGCGCCTGGTTCATCAGGACGCGGGAGCGCTCGGTCCGGAGCGCCATCTCGGTATGGGCGATCCAGACGTGGCCCTTGACCCGATGGAAGATCGCCGCGCCGGTCTCGGCCTCGAGACGGGCGTAGAGCTGGCGCGAGTGGTCGTAGAACCGGATCGCCTCGGGGACCGCGTAGTTCGAGCGGATGATCGTCGTGTTCCGCCCGGTGTTCCCCGACGCGATGTAATCGGCCTCGAGGACCGCGACATTCGTGATCCCGTGGCGGGTCGCGAGGTAGTAGGCCGTCGCGAGGCCGTGGCCGCCGCCGCCGATGATGACGACGTCGTAGCTCGAGCGGGGCTCGTGCCACGTGATCGGCTGGAGGGAGGCGACGGCCTCGGCGACTGTCATTCGATGCAGTCCAGACGACGAGCAAGCTCGTCGGCGTAGGCCGCCTGCGTAATGAGGAGTGCAGGCTCCCCGGTCAGGAGCTTCACCGGAACACCCGCGATCTTGCCCTGGGCGAGAATCGCGGGCTCGTCGGGGAGAACCCAGTCGGTGTGGGCGGCCAGGTCGACCGATACCTGGAACCGCTCGAGTCGCGCGCCGACGAAGCCGGCCTCGGCCTCGACAACCGCATCTGGGTCGTCGACGTCGACTGCCGTCGAGCCGATCCCGAACGCCTCGTCGGGAGCGAACCGCACGACCGTGACGGCATCGCCGCTCCAGACCGCCGCGTCGAGGGCACCTGCTGAGGCAACGACGCGGAGACCGCGGAGCGGCTCAAGCGCGAGCACGAAGACCCTCCGGGTCGTAGAACGGGGTCGGCGTCACGACGGCCTCGCGCCCGTCGATCTCGACCCGGTCGTCGAATCGGCCGTAGCGCTGCCAGCCGAGGATCAGGGCCTTGCCGAGCAGGGGCGAGGTCCACGACCCGGTCACGTTCCCGATGATTTCGGAGTCCGACATCGACCGGATCGGCGAGCCCTCGACCGGCGCCTCGCCGTCCATCGCGAACCCGACCCAGCGCCGCTCGTCGTCGAGCCTTGCGGTCCGCTCGAGTGACCCCCGGCCGATGAACGCCGGCTTCTCCATCCGAACGGCCCAGTCCATCCCGAGCCGGCGCGGCGTCGAGTCGAGCTCGGTGTCCATCCCGACGATCACGTGGCCCTTCTCGAGCCGGAGCCCGAATAGCGCCTGGAGCCCGTGCGGCCGGACCCCGAGGTCATGGCCCTGGGACATCAGGGCCCGCCAGAGCTGGACCGATCCGTCGATCGGATGGTGCAGCTCGAACGCCGCCTCGCCGGTGAACGACAAGCGCATCACGTGGCAGGGGACGCCGGCGATGTCCGCGCGAACGTGACCGAGGAAGCGAGGTGGATCCGCGAGACCGAGGCGGCCCAGCAGCTCCTTGGCGAACGGCCCGGTGACGTTGATCGCGGCGAGGGACATCGTCCGGTCCATCACGTGGACGCGGAGGCCCCACGTCTCGACCCAGTCGCGGATCCACATCTCGGCGTTGGCCGCGCCACCGGACGTGAACGTCAGTGTGAACCGCGTCTCCGCGTCGCGGAGGATCATCCCGTCGTCCATCACGTGGCCGCGCTCGTTGAGGAGCAGCGCGTAGCGCGACCGGCCGACCTTGATGTCCGCCACGTGGCACGGGTAGATCCGCTCGAGCGCCTCGATGACGTCGGGGCCGGAAACGATCAGCTTGCCGAGCGTCGAGACATCGCCGATCGAGACGCCCTCGCGAACCGCCCAGTACTCGCCGACGACGTCGCCGTAGTGCCACGGCCGCCACCAGCCGCCGAACCGGTCCATCCGCGCGCCGAGGGCGACGTGCTCGTCGTGGAGCGGGGTTTGCCGGAACGCGTCGATCGTCGTGTCGGCCGCAGCCTCCGCGAGGGTGATCTGGCGCGCAGCGGGCCGCGCAGTAAAGGGATCAGGCACGGTTCCGGTGCGGGCGGCGATGAACGCCCGGACGTGCGGCAGGCAGGCACCGCCCTGGCATGGCCCGAGCCCGGCCCACGACGCCCGCTTGAGGAGCTCAAGCTCCGTGTATCCCTTGTCCCACGCGCCGGCGAGGTCGTCGACGGTCGTCCCCATGCATGGGCAGACGACTCCAGAGGTCGGGGCAGGCGGTAGCGGGTGGTCGTCGGCGGCCGAGCCGACAGCGGTTACCCCCTGGTCGCGGGTCATCCGGGCCAACAGGTCGCGCGGCGCCCGTCCCAGATCGACGATCGCGGTATCGCATGGCTCGGTGACTTCGGCTCCGTCCTCGCCGGCGCTCACCACAGCGGCAACGCGCCCGGCGGCGTCGCCTTCGAACCGGATCGGACCCCGGGAGACGAGGACGGTCCGCCCGAGGTCGATGCCGGCCGCAGTCAGCTGCTCGGCGGCACGCGCCGTCACGATCCCGGCGAGACCACTGCCCGGGCAGACGGGATGGATCTCCGCCGCGCCCGTCGCGACGACAATCTCGTCGGCCTCGAGGTGGAGCATCTCCTCGAGCGTCTCGTCCCATGACCGAGCAACGATCGCCGGTCCCGGGTAAATCCCGGCGACCTCGTTGCCATCCCTCCCGTCGAGCACAAAGACGTCGCGGCCAGCCGCCTCCGCCTCGCGCGCCGCCGCGGATCCGCTCCGGCCGCCGCCGATGATCGCGACGTCGGTCCGCAGCCGATTCACGGAGATCTCGACCGCGGCCGGGACGCGAGCGAGGTCCCGCAGATCGACCGTCGGAAGGGGCGGCTTGCCGACCGCGGGATGGCGTTCGATGACCGTCCCTGGCCGTGCCGCGACCTGGCACGTTCGAACGTATGCCACGCCGTCGACGGTGGCCAGGCAGTTGCCGCAATCGCCGGCGAGACAGAGCGCTCCGCCCCGCCCCGGCACCTCGCCCGCCCGGACCACCGCGATCGCGATCGAGTCGCCGGCCTCGAACTCGACCGGCCGCCCGTCGACGACGATGCGACCGTCGGTCACTGGCGCATCCGGAGCCCTTGCGGGTCGAACAGCGGTTCGGGCTGGAGGCGAGCCGGCCGGCGCCGGCCGATGATCTCGATCTCGAAGCCGTCGCCGCCGGGACCGTCGGGCGAGGCGAGCTCGGTGGGCACGTAGCCGAGCGCGATCGATTCCTTCACGTGGTGTCCGAACCCGCCGGACGTGATCCAGCCGACGACCTTCCCGTCGTGCCAGACCGGCTCGTCGCCGATCACATCGGCCGGGTCGTCCGGCTCGGGGTCGACGACGAACGTCACCAATCGCCGCTTGGGCCCGCCGGAGGCGAGCTCGGCCTCGTGCGCCGCGCGCCCGACGAACTCATGGTCGAGCCGGAGGTAGCGGGTGATCCCGCCCTCGGCCGGCGTGTAGATCGGTCGGTACTCGCGGAACCAGGTCCCGTAGCTCTTCTCGAGCCGCAGCGACATCAGCGCCCGCATCCCGAACAGGCGCAGCCCGTGCGGCTGGCCGGCGGCGACGATCCGGTCGAAGAGCGCCCGCTGGTGCTCGGGCTTGACCCACAGCTCGTATCCGAGGTCGCCGGAGTAGTTGATCCGGGCGACGAGCGCCGGCTGCATCCCGAGATCGACCCGCCGGAACGTCATGAACGGGAAGGCGGCAGTCGAGAGGTCGAGATCGGGCGCGACGGCGGAGAGGACGTCGCGCGACTTCGGCCCCGTCAGCGACAGCCCGACGAGCCCCAGCCCGAGGACCTCGAACTCGACCGAGCCGTCCGCCGGAAGGTGGTGGAGGAACCAGCGCGAATGGTGTGTCTCGGCGGGTAGCGAGCCGAACAGGTGGAACTCGTCCGCATCGGAGGCGCGCGCGACGGTGAACTCGCCGACGATCCGCCCGGCGTCGTTGAGCATCGCCGTCAGCGTGATCCGGCCCGGCGCCGGCATCCGCGCGGTGAGCAGCGACGACAGCCAGGCTTCGGCGCCGGGCCCCGTGACCCGGTACTTCGCGTAGTTCGAGATCTCGGTCATGCCGACGCGTTCGCGGACGGCGGCAACCTCCTCGGCGACGCACTCCCAGGCGTTCGAGCGGCGGAAGGTGACGTCCTCCTTCGGCTCGAGGCCCTCCTTCTGGAACCACAGGGCATGCTCGAGGCCGGCAGTCGCGCCCCAGACAGCGTTGGCGGCGGTCAGCCGGTCGTGGATCGGGGTCGTCAGGTGCGGGCGGCCGGCCGGCAGCTCCTCGTTCGGGAACGTGATCCGGAACCGGCGCCGGTAGTTCTCCTGGACCTTCGCGTTCGTGTAGGCGAGGTTCGCGTAGTCGCCGTACCGCGCGACGTCCATCGCCCAGATATCCATGCCGGAGTCGCCCGCGTCGCCAGCGGTCATCCACGCCGACAGCGCCAGCCCGACGCCGCCACCCTGCGACAGGCCGGCCATGACTCCGCAGGCGACCCAATAGCCGCGCAGGCCCCGAACTGGCCCGACCAGCGGATTCCCGTCGGGCGAGAAGGTGAACGGCCCGTTCACGACCTTGCGGATGCCGGTCGTGCCCATCGCCGGGTAGTGCTTGAAGGCGACGTTCAGCTCGGGCGTGATCCGGTCGAGGTCGGGCTTCAGGAGCTGCGACCCGAAGTCCCACGGCGTCTCGCGCGGGCTCCACGGGACCGCGGCCTGCTCGTACGTCCCCAGGAGCATCCCGCCGCCCTCCTGGCGGATGTAGATCTCGCCGGCGAAGTCGAGGGCCATCGGCATCTCCTTGCCGGTCTTCGCGACGTTCGCGGCGACCTCCGGCATGTCGACCGTCAGCAGGTACATGTGCTCCATGGCCAGGACGGGCAGCTCGATCCCGACCATCCGGCCGACTTCTCTTGCCCAGAGTCCACCGGCGTTCACGACGTGTTCGGCGTGGATCGGGTCGCCGTTCTCGACATGGACGTCCCAGGTGCCGTCGGGACGCTGCGAGAGCCCGGTCACCATCGAGTGCTGGCGGACCTCGGCGCCGAGGAGCTGGGCGCATTTCACGTACGCCCGGGTGACCCCGCTCGGGTCGACGTGGCCCTCGACCGGGTCGTACAGCGCCCCGACGAAGTACTGCGGGTCCATCAGCGGGAAGACCTCGGCCGCCTCGTTGGGCGTGATCAGCTCGAGGTCCATCCCGAGGTAGCGGCCGCGCGCCTGGGCCATCCGCAGGAAGTCCATCCGGACCTCGGTGTCGGCGAGCATCAGGCCGCCGGGCAGGTGGATCGAGCAGTTCTGGCCGCTGACCCGCTCGATCTCCTCGTACAGCTGGATCGTGTATTGCTGGAGCTTGGAGACGTTCGGGTCGCCGTTGAGGGTGTGCATCCCGCCGGCCGCGTGCCAGGTCGATCCCGCCGTCAGCTCGCGTCGCTCGAGGAGGATCGCGTCCGTCCAGCCCGCCTTCGCGAGGTGGTACAGGACGCTGGCGCCGACGACGCCCCCACCGATGACGACGACCTGGGCAGACGACTTCACTCGACCCTCCACGATTCGGAACGCGCGGCAAGCCTACCGTCGGTCGGTCACCGCCGCGCGCCGGCCCGCGATCCGGGACGGGAAGCGATGATTCGCCGACGACGGCGCCGTCAAAGAGTCGTATCCGAACCGAAGGAGCACGCCATGTCCCTTGCCCGCGTCCAGTTCTTCTCCGTCTCTCTCGACGGATTCGGCACCGGGGAGGGCCAAAGCCTCGAGACGCCCTTCGGCCACGCCGGCGAACGCCTCCATGAATGGATGTTCCAGACGCGGTGGTGGCACGAGATGCAAGGGCAGTCGGGCGGAAGCCGCGGCATCGACGACGCCTTGCTGCGGCTGCACGATCCGGGAATGGGCGCCGAGATCATGGGTTCGAGGAAATTCGGTCCGCCCGAATGGCACGCGGACCCGGAGTGGAAGGGTTGGTGGGGTCCCAACCCGCCGTTCCACACGCCGGTCTTCGTGCTCACCCATCACCCGCGTCCGTCGATCGAGATGGAGGGCGGCACGACGTTCCACTTCGTCGACGCGTCGCCGGCTGACGTGCTCGCAAGGGCTCGCGAGGCAGCCGGCGGACAGGACGTCCGGATCGGCGGGGGCGCCACCACGATCCGTGAGTTCGTTGCCGCCGGCCTCGTCGATCACATGCACATCACGGTCGTCCCGATCCTGCTCGGCCGGGGAGTACGCCTCTGGGACGGACTGGAGGGCCTCGAGGAGGACTACGCGATCGAGGCCACGTCGTCGCCCAGCGGCGTCACCCACCTGGCGTTCACTCGCTTGGCATCGGGCTAGAAGTCGGTCGGAACGCCGCCCTCGGACTTGCGGCGCTCGACGAACGCCAGGAGCTCGTCCCGGCGCGTCTCGTCGAGCGGGGGCGGCTCGTAGGCGTTGAGCAGCTCCTTCCAGATCGCGTTGGCCTTGGCCGGCGCCTGCGGGCTCCCGGCCTCCTCCCACGTCTCGAAGTTCCGCCAGTCCGAGATCATCGGCTTGTGGAACGCGGTCCGGAACCGCGACTGGGTGTGCGCCGCGCCGAAGAAGTGCCCCCCTGGGCCGACCTCCTCCATCGCCGAGAACGCGAGCGTGTCCTCGTCGACGACGACCGGATCGAGGAATGCCTCGACCATCCCGAGCAGCTCGGCGTCGAGGATCACCTTCTCGTAGCCGGCGTGGAGCCCGCCCTCCATCCAGCCGGCGCCGTGCATCAACAGGTTGACCCCGCCGCTGATCGCGCCCCACAGCGAGAAGACCGACTCGTAGGCGGCCTGGGCGTCGACGGCGTTGGCGGCCGAGACGTTCGATGACCGATACGGCACGTGATAGCGGCGCGCCAGCTGGCCACCGATCATCGCCGTCCGCATGTACTCCGGCGTCCCGAAGGCGGGCGCGCCCGACTGCATGTCGACGTTCGAAGTGAACCCGCCGTAGACGACCGGCGCGCCCGGCCGGACGACCTGGGTCAGGACCATCCCGGCGAGCGCTTCGGCGTTCTGCTCGGCGAGGGCGCCGGCGAGGGTTACCGGGGCCATCGCACCCGCGAGCGTGAACGGCGTCATCACGATGACCTGGTTGCGCGCCGACATCTCGAGGATGCCGTGGAGCATCGGCGTGTCCAGCCGGAGCGGCGACGAGGAGTTGATCACCGTGAACAGCGACGGCTCGCGGTCGAGCGTCTCCTGGTCGATCCCGCGCGCGATCCGGGCCATCTCGATCGCATCGGTGATCCGCTGCCGGCCCAGCGAGTAGGCGTGGATCGGCTTGTCGGCCAGCGTCAGGAGGTCCCACAGCGCGTCGAGGTGGCGGATCGACGCGTGGATGTCGATCGGCTCGACGGGATAGCCCGCGAAGAAGTGGACCGGGTTGAGCATCTGGCACAACCGGATCAGGTTCTGGTAGTCGGCCCGGTTGCCGATCCGCCGCCCGCGGTCCAGATCGGCGACGTTCGGCGCCGACGCGACCGACCCGAACGCCGTCCAGTTGCCGCCGATCTCGAGGTCGTGGTCGGGGTTCGTCGCGTGGAGCGTGAACTCCGAGGGTGCCGTCTTAATTCGCTCCAGGACCATGTCGCGGTCGAAGCGGACTCGCTGGGTGCCGTCCTCGACCCGCGCGCCGGCCGCCCGCAACAGCTCGCGTGCCCCGTCGTCGAGGAAGTCCATCCCGATCTCTTCGAGGACGCGCAGCGACGCCAGGTGGATCGACTCGAGCTCGTCGGCGGAGACGACCTCGGTCGGCGCGTACCGAATCCGCGGCTGGACCCACGGTCGCTGCTGCGGGAGCCGCGACCGCTCGCCGGTTGCGCGCCCGCCGTGGCGCTGACGGCGCGGCGCGATCTCGCGCCCAGCGATCGCCCCGGGTTCGGCGACGGGATTGCCGAGGGCCGCCGCCATCAGCTCGTCGTCAGTCACCGGACAGGTCCATCCACGTCGTCTTGAGCTGGGTGTAGCCGTCGAGCGCGGCCATGCCCTTGTCGCGACCGAACCCCGACTGCTTGAACCCGCCGAACGGGACGGTGATGTCGGCCGTGTCGAACGTGTTGATCCACACGGTGCCGGCCCGGATCGCGCGCGCCAGGCGATGGGCCTTCTTCACGTCGCGGGTCCAGATCCCGGCGGCCAGCCCGAACGGCGTGTCGTTCGCAATCCGCAGGGCGTCCGCCTCGTCCTCGAACTCGGTCACGGTCAGGACCGGCCCGAAGATCTCCTCGCGCGCGACTCGCCAGTCGTTCGAGACCCCGTCGAGGATCGTCGGCGGGACGTAGTAGCCGCCGCTCTCCTCGCGGACCCGCTCGCCACCGGCCACGACCCGTGCGCCCTCCGCCTGCCCGAGCGCCACGTAGCCGAGGACCTTCTCGAGCTGGCGCGCGTCGACGATCGCGCCCAGGCGCGTCGCGGGATCGAGCGGCTCGGACGGGGCCAGCTTCCGCCCGAGCGCCGCGATCCGCTCGACCAGCTCCTCGCGGACCGACCGATGGACGACGAGCCGCGAGCCCGCGTTGCAGGTCTGGCCGCTGTTGTAGAAGATCCCCCACCCGATCGACGAGGCCGCCGCCTCGAGGTCGCCGACGTCGGCCAGCACGACCTGTGGGCTCTTGCCGCCGAGCTCGAGGGTGATCGCCTTGACGTCGCTCTCGCCCACGGCGCGGAGCAATGACTTGCCGACCTCGGTCGAGCCGGTGAACGTGATCTTGTCGACGGACGCGTGGCGGGCGAGCGCCGGCCCGACGACCGCACCCGGACCGGGCACGACGTTGAAGACGCCGTCCGGGAGCCCTGCCTCGGAAGCCAGCTCCGCCAGACGCAGGGCCGAGAGCGGCGACTGCGATGCCGGCTTCAGGACCACGGAGTTCCCGGTCGCGAGCGCCGCCCCGATCTTCCACGCGCTGATGATCAGTGGGTAGTTCCAGGGCACGATCGCGGCCACGACCCCGATCGGCTCGCGGGTGACGAGGGAGAGGGTATCCGGGCCAGTCGGGCCCACCTCGCCGTACGTCTTGTCGATCGTCTCGGCATACCACTGGATCGTCCTGGC
>DATNBW010000069.1:0-2363 GCA_035607275.1 Verrucomicrobiia bacterium
GACCTGGCGACCGGGCCCGCCGAGGGTCGTGGCGGCGATGACGGCGACTGCGACGACCGCGACGGCGATCGCCCCGAGGACGAGGAGCCGGGCCGGCCCCGGCCGCGCCCGAACCTGGCCCGGCTGCGCCCGAACCTGGCCCGGCTGTGCCGGATCCTCCCCGGTCACGCGCCGGTCCCGCTGCTCCCGGGCGTGTGGAGGGGCGTGCCGTCGGCGCAACGCCGGCAGGTGGCGGCGCCGGGCTCGTAGGTCGGCAGGTCGAGGCGCCACAGCGAGCGGAGCGGGTACGTCCGGCCGGTCGTCGGCGAGGTCAGGGTATTGGTGCCGCCGCCGCTGCGATCGACGAGGACGACGCACTCGACGATCTCGCCGCCCATGGCCTCGACGGCCGGCAGCATCGCGAGCAGGGATCCTCCCGTCGTGAGGATGTCGTCGACGAGGAGAACGCGCTCGCCGGGCTCGATCCGGAAGCCCCGCCGGAACTCTCGGTGGGTCGCACCGTCCGCATCCCGGACCTCCTCGGCGAAGATCGCCCGCACCCCGAGCTGGCGGCCTGTCTCGAACGCGAGGATCACGCCCCCCGTCGTCGGGCCGGCGACGAGGTCGACCCGGGCCGTGCCCTCCGCCCCGTCCCCGCCGGCGGAGTGCAACGCTCCCGCCCAGAACCCGCACAGCTCGCTCGTGGCGGCCGGGTCGGAGAGGACGGCGAACTTCTCCACGTAGGCGTCGCCGTGGCGCCCGCTCTTCAGCTGGAAGTGCCCGTCACGCAGCGCGCCGGACGAGCGGAACAGCTCCTCGGTCCGGTGGGCGAGCGCGGCGCGGGCCCCGAGCTCGACGGCGGGCTTGATCGTGGTCATCGGCCCGAAGTCTAGCGGCCCGAGCCTCCGGGGCCGACGGCGGTCGTGAACTCCTCAGGCGGGATGCGGCGAACCTCGGTGACCGCGTCGAAACCACGGTCCGTGCTGAGGATCTCGCCGATGCCCTCGTGGATGCACGTCGCCACGTGGATCAAGTCACGCGCCGCGAGCCCTGGGTAGCGGGCGGCAAGCTCAGGCACGCGCCGCATCAGAGCATGAGTGATCGGCAGGACGGGGGCGAATGTGTCGAGGGTGCTTCGGGCGAGGGCGTTCGCGATATCCGGTCTCCGGATCGCGAGGAACCGATGGAGGATCTCCTGGACGACCTCGGCGGATGTCACGGCCTCGATTCGTCGCTCGTCGACCGCGTTCATGACGGCGACGCAGGGACCTCGGAGCGGGTGATCGGTTCCGGCCGCGTACATGAGGATCGATGTATCGACGAAGACGCTCACCAGTCGCCGAGCTGACTCTTGAGGATCTGGGCTTTCATGACCTCCCAGTCGTCAACGGGCGCATTCAGCGTGAGGATGGCCTGGACGGCGCGGTGTCGGGCGTCATCGCCGGGATCGACGTACGAGTCGATGGCATCCCGGATCACCGCGCCGACCGACCGCCCATCGCGCGCCGCGATCCGTTTCAGCTTCGCGACCTGATCCGGTGAGAGCAGAACCTGTGTCCGCTGCGAAAACATGCACATACCATACCATGTGGTTGTCTACGGCCGGTACTCGACGCCCTTCGACGAGGGGGCACCCGGCTTGCGCGGCAGCGCCGTCCCGATCAAGTCGGCGTAGGTCGCCAACCCCCGCGCGCGGCACGTCTCGGTCAGCTCATCGACGAGCCGGACCGGAAGGGTCGGATCGGCAAAGATCGCGGTCCCGACCTGCACGGCCACCGCGCCCACCGCGAGGAAGTCCAGGACGTCGGCGAGCTCGGTCACGCCGCCGATCGCGACGACCGGGATGTCGACGATCTGGCTGACCTCGTAGACGATCCGCAGGGCGACCGGCTTGATCGAAGGGCCGGACAGCCCGCCATAGATGTTCCCGAGCAGCGGCTTCGTCCGTGACGGCGCGACGGCGATCCCGGACAGGGTGTTGATCGCGGTCAGCGCGTCGGCGCCGGCATCGGCGATCGCCCGCGCGATCGGCCGCACGTCCGCGACGTTCGGGGACAGCTTCACGAGCAGGGGCAGGTCCGTCGCCCGACGGACGGCCGCGGTCACCTCGCTGGCAGCGCCCGCGTCGATCGCGAACTGGAGGCCGCCGCGACCGACGTTCGGGCACGAGATGTTGAGCTCGATGCCCGCGACTCCTGGCACGCCCTCGAGCCGACGAGCCACCTCGACGTAGTCGTCGATCGAATGTCCGGCCACGTTCACGATCACTGGCACCTGCCATTCCTGCCAGAGCGGCGTGTACTTGTCGATGACGGCGTCGACGCCCGGGTTCTGCAGCCCGATCGAATTGAGCATGCCGCCGGGCGTCTCGGTCACGCGCGGCG
>DATNBW010000116.1:0-3465 GCA_035607275.1 Verrucomicrobiia bacterium
GCGAACGACAGGATCGTCATCGGGTTCGTCATCGTCAGGCCGTAGATCGAGAGCCAGGCGGCGGGCAGGCCGGGTCGGTCGCTTCCGGCAGCCGCGGCAGCCTCGGTCGCCACCGCTCGGTCGACGATCGTCCGCGCTCCGAGCCAGATGAGGAACGCGCCACCGGCCACGCCGAGCGCCGTCCGGGCCCCGACGAGGACGGCGGTGACGGCGGTCAGGCCGAACGCGGCCAAGGCCCCGTACGACGCGTCGGCGGTGGCGATGCCGAGACCGGAGACCAGGCCGTACAGCCGGCCGTGGGCGATCGTCCGGCGCATCGTCAGCAGACTCATCGGGCCGACGGCCATGGCGACCGTGAAGCCGATGACGAGACCGCGGGTGAAGAACGTTGGATCCATGTGTGCTTGCTCCGTGGCTGGTGCCGCCGGCGCGGGTCGGGGTGACATGAAAAGGCCCCCGGCCGAGCCGAGGGCGGTGGTGATCGATGGCGCCGATCGGGCGCGCGTCGTCAGGCCAGGCCGACCCTCGTCGAGGGCTGCTGCTGGCCGCGCGTCGCCGTGCTGATCGGAGCCGCCGGTGTGGTCATCGCGCGCATCCTGAGCGCCGGGCGATACGCTGTCAACGCGACAATCGTCCAGGAGACCCGCGGATGCACGAACGGCCCTCTCTGCCACCCGAGCACGGCGTCGGGCTGCCGCCCCGGGCCGAGACGACCACCGGAGGCGCGACCGGCCTGGACGATCCGCGGGCCCTCCAGATCCTGTCGACCGAGCATTGGAGCCTGCTCGCGACGCGATCCCTGATCTGGAGCGAGTCGTTCGCCCGGGCCGGGCTGTTCCTGTCCCTGCTGTCGGCCTCGGTCGTCGCCCTCAGCCTGATCGGCACCGAGAGCGAGGACTTCCTGACGTTCGCCCTGATCCTCCTGCCCGTCACCCTGTTCGCGGGGATCGCGACGTTCTTCCGACTCGACGACGCGAATCGCGAGGAGGCCCTGTGGATGGCGGCCATGAACCGGATCCGCCACGCCTACGTGACGATCGTGCCAGCCGTCGCCGATCGTCTGACCTCCGGCTACACCGACGATCCGATGGGGATCGGTCGGAGCTACGGCCTCGGCGGCGACGTCCGCTACACGATCTTCCATTTCTTCGTGACGATGCCCGGGATGATCGCGGTGGTCGACTCGGTCATTGCGGCCGTCATCACGAGCGCGGCCCTGAGCAAGATCGGCTACCGGGGCATGGAGGTCGGAGGCGCGGCGGTCGTCGTCGGGATCGTGACCGCGGTCCTGCTCGGGCTCCGATCTCAGCGCGCCTTCAACGGGTTCATCACCGGCTTCCGGCCGCGCTTTCCGGAACCGCCCGCCGACCTGGCGGACCGACCGGCCGACTGGTTCAAGCGGATGTGAGGCGGCGCGTCGGTCTGCCCCCGAGCCCGCTCAGCCGGCGGCGCCGCCGGCGGCGAGGACGTCTTGGGCGAGCCGGGCGCGTGATGCGTCGTCGGTCATGACGGTGTCGGTGACGACGGCCCGCAGCCCGAGAGCCTCGACCGCCGGCCCGAGGCCGGCGTCGACCGTATCGAGCACGAACGCGTCGATCAGCCCGGCATAGCCCCGGGCGACCCCGAGGGCGCTCGGCTCGTGGCCGAGGCTGGCCAGCATCCGGTCGGCCGGGCCCTTGAGCGCCTTGCCGCCGAGGATCCCGCTGACCGCCACGCAGCGCGTGCCCAGCCGGCGGGCCGCCGCGAGCAGCTCGGGCATGCCCGGAACGGCGAGGATCGGCCCGATCGACACGATCGGGTTGGACGGCGCCACGACGATGATGTCGGCCGCCCGGACGGCGGCGACGGCCTCCGGGATCGGGCGGGCCGCCTCGATCCCCTCGAAGCGCACCTCGTGGACGTCGGGCTCCTGGCGGAGCCGGACGAAGTAGTCCTGGAAGTCGAGCCAGCGATCGCCCGTCCGGACCTGCGTCCGGACGGGCTCGTCGGCCATCGGCAGGATCGTGGCCGCGATCCCGAGCGAGCGCTGGAGGCCGAGCAGGACGTCGGTCAGGCGCTCGCCCCGGCGCAGCCGGTCGGTCCGGACGATGTGCGTCGCAAGGTCGAGGTCGCCGAGCCGGAACCAGCCTTCCTCGCCGTAGCGCTCCAGCGCGCCCATCGTCGTCCAGCTGTCGCCCGCCAGGCCCCAGCCGAGATCCGGGTTCTCGAGTCCCGCCAGCGTGTAGAGCACCGTGTCGTGATCCGGGCACACGAGCAGACCGTGGCGCTCGGTGTCATCGGCCGTGTTGACGATCACGGTGAGCCGCTCGCCGACGATCGCCTGGAACCCCTCGGCCAGCTTCGCGCCGCCGACCCCGCCGGCCAGGACGACGACGCGCGGTCGGGTCGTCGGGTCGTCGGTCGAGTCAGCCATCGAGCCGGGCGCTCACGTCGGCCATCCGCTCGATCGTCTCGCGATCGTGCGGTGCGGCGAGGCGGACGATGACCGTCGAGAACCCGAGGTCGCGGTACGGCGCGATCGCGTCCGCGACGAGCTGCGGCGGCCCCTGGAGGTGCGGCCCCGCGCCGGCGTTCTCGACGCCGTTGATCGCGTAGAGCTGCGCCGCCGCGGCGTTCGCCGCCGCGGTCGTGTCGCGGATCGTGATCGGGAAGCTGATCGTGAGCTCGATCTCCCCACGGTCCCGGCCGACCGCGGCGCAGTGCTCGTCGAGGATCCCGAGACGGTCCCGGACCTCCTCGATCGTTCCGGACGTGTTCCAGGCGTCGGCCCGCTCGGCGACGGTCCGCAAGGTCTTCCTCGGACCGGAACCCCCGACGAGGATCGGGAGACGGGACTGGACGGGCCGCGGCTCGCAGAGCGCGTCGCGGAGCGTGTAGAAGCGCCCGGCGTGGGTGAACCGCTCGCCATCGAGGAGACGGCGCAGGACGGTCACTGACTCGTCCAGCCGATCGAGCCGCTCGCCGACGCTCGCGCCGAACGCCTCGCCGAAGCCGAACGCGTCGTGCTCCCGCTCGAACCACGCGCCGCCGATCCCGAGGACCGCCCGGCCGCCGCTGACGTGATCGAGTGTCGTCGCCAGCTTCGCGGTCATGCCCGGGTTGCGGAACGTGTTGGCGCCGACCATGAGCCCGAGCCGGACGCGCGACGTGAGCGGACCGAGGGCGGCCAGCGTCGTCCAGCCCTCGAAGATCGGCTGGTCCCACGGCCCGAAGATCGCGAGCAGGTGGTCCCACGTCCAGATGTCGTCCCAGCCGGTCCGTTCGGCGGCCAGCGCCGCGTCGCGGAAGCCGTCCCAGGACGTGGCCTGGCACCAGAGCTGCAGACCGAAGCGCATCGGGGTCAAGCCTCCAGGAGCGCCCGGACCTCGGGCATGCGATCGAGGGTCTCGGGGTCGTACGGCGGCAGGATGTCGACGGTGAAGTGGCGGAAGCCGGCCTCGACGTGGTCGCGCAGGCGGTCGGCGA
>DATNBW010000129.1:0-12397 GCA_035607275.1 Verrucomicrobiia bacterium
CGGGAACTCGTCGATGTAGCCGTATCCGCCGAGCACCTGGACGGCGTCCGTCGTCACGCGCATCGCCGTGTCGCCGGCGACGAGTTTACACATCGCCGACCAGCGAGCCGCGTCCGGCGCCCCGGCCTCGATCTCGGTCGCCGATTTGTACAGGAGCTGGCGGGCGGCCTCGGTCTGGGCGTCCATGTCGGCGAGCATCGCCTGGATCATCTGGAACTCGGCGATCGGGCGGCCGAACTGCTTGCGCTCGATGGCGTAGGCGGCGGCGACCTCGAGCGCGCCCTGGGCGATCCCGACCGCCTGGGCCGCGATGCCGGGCCGGCTTCGATCGAGGGTTCGCATCGCGATCGAGAACCCCTCCCCCACGGCCCCGACCCGGTTCGCGTCCGGCACGCGGACGTTCCTGAAGCCGAGCTCCGCCGTCGGCGAGCCGCGGATCCCCATCTTGTGCTCCACCCGCTCGACGGTGAACCCGGGCATGTCCTTCTCGACGATGAAGCAGGTCAGACGCTTGTGGCGGGGGGTCGTTGGTGCGGCGGGGGCAGGGGCCGCGTCGGGTGCGCCGGGCGCGGGCGGCGCGTCGGGCGGGTCGTCGGCGGTCACCGCGAAGACCGCGATCAGGTCCGCGACGCTGCCCTGGCTGATGAACCGCTTCGAGCCGTCCAGGATCCAGTCCGCCCCGTCGCCCGTCCCGTCGCGCCGCGCTCGCGTCCGGGCCGACGCCACGTCCGAGCCGGCCTCGGCCTCGGTCAGGGCGAAGGCGATCAGCGTCCGACCGGCCGCGAGATCGGGGAACCAGCGCTGCTTCTGCTCGTCCGTCCCGGCGAGCATCAGCGGCAGCGAGGCCAGCTCCTGGACCGCGAGGATCAGGCCGCTCGTCGCGCACACCCGGCTGATCTGCTCGACCGCCAGGCAGACCGTCAGCAGGTCGCCGCCGAGACCGCCGTACGCCTCCGGGAACGGAAGGCTGAGGACGTCGTGGCTCGCGAGCAGCTCCTTGACGTCCCACGGAAACTCGGCCGTGCGGTCGATCTCGGCGGCACGCGGACCGATCTGCTCGTCGGCAAGGACGCGCACTGCATCGCGGAGCGCTGCCTGGTCCTCGGTGAGGCGATAGGTCGACGCGGGGGTCGGGGTCGCAGGGGACGCGCTCGAGGGGCGCGCGGGCGTCGAAGGCTCGGGCGGCGACGTCGAGCTGGCCATCGTCGAGGATCGTAGCAGCGGCGGGTCCGAACGGGGACGAGGCGATTTCGAACGCAGTACGCTGGACGGAGCGGCGAACCGTGCCCGGGGGCGCGGTTCCAGCCCGCGGAGGACTCGTCATGAGCCAGTCGACCCAGCTCCTGATCCTGATCGTCGCCGCGGTCATCGGCATCGTGGCGATGCTGCTGATCCTGCGCCGGCAGCGTGCGGAGCGGAACGCCGAATCGAGCGAGAACCCGTATGCCACCTCCAGCGAGGGCCAGAAGCGCTGCCCGAAGTGCGGCGCGTACAACTCCTGGACCGATCGCAACTGCGTGAACTGCGGGCGGAAGCTCCCCGGCTGAGGGTTGGGCCCGGCGGCGCGAGCTTGCCGAGAGCGCATCTGCGGCCAGGCGCGCCTACTGCAGGACGGGCAGCCTTCGGCCGGCCGGGATCGGATCCGGCTCGATGACGTCGGCGAGGATCTCGGCGATGTCGCGCGCGCTCACGACGCCAGCGCCCGCGCCGCCCGGGCCCCCCGCCGAGGCCGCGCCACCGGACGCGGCCGCATCGGCCAGCCCGTCCTTCATCATCACCATGCAGAACGGGCAGCTCGTGGCCACGGTCTCGGCGCCGGTCTCGAGCGCCTGACGCGTCCGCTCGGCGTTGATCCGCGTGCCGCGCGTCTCCTCCATCCACATCCGGCCGCCACCGGCGCCGCAGCAGAACGTGTTCTTGCCGCTCTTCTCCATCTCGCGCAGCTCGAGCCCCGGGACGGCGCCCAGGACGTCGCGCGGCGCGGCCACCACCCCGTTGTACCGGGCCATGTAGCACGAGTCGTGGAAGGTCACGGACCCGGCGGCGGCCGCGCCATCCTCGGCCACCCGCAGCCGCCCCGACGACAGCAGCCCTTGCAGGTACACCGAGTGATGGACGACCCGGAACGACCCACCGAGCTGGCCGTACTCGTTCGAGATCGTGTTGAAGCAGTGCGGGCAGGCGGTCACGATCGTCCGCTCCCCCATCCCGTAGCGATTGAGCGTCTCGACGTTCCCGGCCGCGAGGATCTGGAAGACGTAGTCGTTGCCCATTCGTCGGGCCGGGTCGCCCGTGCAGGACTCCTCCTGGCCGAGGATCGCGAACCGGACGCCCGCCGCGTTGAGGCACGTCGCCACCGAGCGCGCGACGCGCTTGTTCCGCTCGTCGAATGCCGCCGCGCAGCCGACCCAGTAGAGGACCTCGAGATCGTCGAGGCCGCCCGGTGACGCCGCCATGCCCGCAACGGTCGGCACCTCGAACGGGAGGCCGCGCGTCCAGTCCGTCCGGGTCGATGCGGGCTGGCCCCACGGGTTGCCCTGGCCTTCCATGCCACGGAACGCGCCGGTCAGCTCCTGCGGGAAGCGCGACTCCTCCAGCACGAGGTTGCGGCGCAGGCCGACGATCTTGTCGACGTGCTCGATGAGCACGGGACACGCCTCGACGCACGCGCCGCAGGTCACGCAATCCCAGACGGCGTCGTACGGGATCGCGTCGTCAACGATCGCGGCGCTCATCCGCGCCGGCTCGGGCGCGACGCCGCCGAGGGCGTAGGTCTCCCGGACGATCGGGTTGTTCGGGATGAGGTCCAGGCCGTGCTCGGCATCGATCGCCATGTGCCGGATGCCCATGATGAATTCCTTGGGGTTGAGCGGCTTGCCCGTGAAGTTCGCCGGGCAGGCGGCCTGGCAGCGGCCGCACTCGGTGCACGTGAACCCGTCGAGGAGGTCCTTCCAGCCGAGATCCTGGAGGGACTTCAGCCCGAACGTCGCCTCCTCCCGTTCGAGATCCATCGCCGGGAGCTCGCCGCGCGGCGCGAGCTTGCGGAACCAGATGTTCGGGAAGGCGGTCGCGATGTGGAGATGCTTGCTGAACGGCAGGTAGACGAGGAACGCCGCGACGAGGGCGATGTGCGCCCACCACAGGACGACGAACGCCGCCTCGAGCGCATCCGGCGCGACGCCGGATCGGAGCGGCGCCGCGAGGGCCGAGGCGATGAACGCGCCCGGCTCGTCCCCGTAGCGGGCGAACTGGAAGACCTGGGCGAAGAGCTCGGTCGCGACGACGCCGCCGATCATCGCCAGGATCAGCAGGGCGTCCCGGTTGAAGGTGAGGCGCCGCGGTCGCGAGATCAGACGCCGCTCGAACGCCCAGACGATCGCGGCCAGGACGATCACCGCGACCACGTTCTGCATCGCGCTGATCGCGGCCCACAGGACGCCGTCGAACGGGGCGGAGAGCACGGCCTGGATGACGCCGCCGGTCACGATGTTGGCCGTCCCGATCGTCAGCAGGACGAAGCCCCAGAAGATCCCCGCGTGCATCAGGCCGGCCCGCGGGTCCTTGAACATCTTCGTCTGGACGAGCGCGTACTCGATCAGGCCGGCCAGCCGTCGCCCGATCCGGCCGAACGGGCGCGGCTGCTCGACGGCGGGTCGCGTCGCGGCGAACACGCGGAGATGGCGGGCGATGACCAGGATGAAGATCGCCGCGGACCCCCAGAACACGACGAAGACGAGCGGATAGACCGGCACATGGGCGAATGCCGGGAACATCAGTCGAGATCCTCCTCGAGGATCGGCGGCACCGGCCGGCCGAACGCGTGCTGGTCCTCGGTGCTGTCGCCCGGCGCGTCGCCGTCGGGGTCGCGAGGCGCCGCCGCTCCGATGGTGGCGGCCTCGCGGGCCTCGCGGCCGTCGTGGTCGTGCGGCCCGGCCAGGGTCTCGAGGGCATGGTCGAGGACGGCGACGATCGCCTCGAGGGATTCGGCCGCGGCCTTCGGCGAACCCGGGGTGTTCACGATCAGCGTCCGGCCCCGCACCCCGACCACCGCCCGGCTCAGATCCGCGAACGGGGTCCGCATCCGACCATCGGCCCGGATCGCCTCGGCGAGACCGGGCACCTCGTAGTCCACGATCGCGCTCGTCGCCTGGGGCGTCACGTCGCGTGGCGTCAGGCCCGTTCCCCCGGTCGTCACGATCAGGCGATGGACGTCCGAGGCGGCGCGGAGGGCCTCCTCGATCTCGGCCTGCTCGTCGGCGACGACCGCCCGCTCGACGTCGAATCCGAGCGCTGTCAGCCGATCGGCGAGGATCGCCCCGCTCGTGTCGTCGCGCGTCCCGGCCGCGCTCCGATCGCTGGCGGTCAGGACCAGCGCCGTCCGCGGGCCCGGTGCGGCCGCAGAGCTCATCCCCGGGCGCCCCGGCGGTTGCCTCCGCCGATGCGGCCCGCGGCCCGATCGCCGGGCCGGCGCTGATCCGGCGGGCGCGCGTCGTCGGGATCGGCCGGACGATGCCATTCGCCGCTCTTGCCGCCGGACTTCGAGATCAGGCGGACGCCCCGGATCTCGACCCCGCGCTCCACCCCTTTGACCATGTCGTAGATCGTCAGGGCGGCGACGGACGCCGCGGTCAGCGCCTCCATCTCGACGCCGGTCGGTCCGGTCGTCGCCGCTTCGGCCCGGACCCGCAGGACGCCGGCGACTCGATCCGGCGTCACCGCGACGACCAGATCGGTCAACGCGAGCGGGTGACAGAGCGGGATCAGCTCGCTCGTCCGCTTGCCGCCCATCACGCCGGCAAGCTCGGCCACGCCGAGAACGTCGCCCTTCGGACCGCCGCCGTCGATCACCATGCTCATCGTCTCGGGCGACACCGCCACCAGCGCCTCGGCGACGGCCCGCCTTGCCGTCGAGGGCTTTTCGGAGACGTCGACCATCCGCGGTCGGCCCGAACGGTCGACGTGGGTCAGGCGGCGGCGTTCGGTGCGCGGCGGGAGGTCGCGGGCCATGGTCCGTCCAGTATCGGCCGATCGAGCGGGACGCGCGTGGCCATCGGGCAGGTCCGTGCCGACAGCTGGGCGCCCTGCCCGTTGCGTCAGTCGCGGTCGAGCCACCACAGGTCGAGCGGCGCCCCGGCGGGTAACGTCTCGACGTCCTCGGGGACGATCGCCAGCGCCTCGGCGATCGCCAGGGCCGACAGGACGTGGCTCCCCTGCCCGCGGCCCCCGCCGGCGAGACGGACGCGGACCCGGCCGCGCTCGTCGCGCACCGGCGCGCCGGCGTCGTCGCGCTCGGCGACCACGCGCAGGAAGGCCCGCCGCCCCGGGCTCTTCGAGACGGGCTCGACCAGGACAGCCCGGTCCACCGACCGGACGAGCCGATCGGCTGGCAGCCCGGCGAGGCGGCGGATCGCCGGTCGCACGAACAGCTCGAACGTGACGAAGCTCGACACCGGGTTGCCGGGCAGTCCGAAGAGGAGCGTGCGCCCGCCGCCCGGCCGGTCGACGACGCCGAATGCAAAGGGCTTGCCCGGCTGGACCGCGACCCGCCAGAGCTCCATCCGGCCGACCTCGGCGAACGCCGCCCGGACGACGTCATACGGACCGACCGAGACGCCGCCGGACACGACGATCAGGTCCAGGTCGCCGTGGAGTGCGGCCTTGAGGCGGGCTCGGACGTCGTCCAGCCGGTCGGCGGCGATCCCGAGCGTCATCGGCTGGCCGCCCGCCTCCTCGGCCAATGCCGCAAGCCCGGGCCCGTTGGCATCCGGGATCCCGGCCGGACCGAGGGCGCGGCCCGGGGCTCGCACCTCGTCGCCCGTCGCGAGGATCCCGACCCGCGGCCGGCGGTGGACGAGGACGGTCTCGTTGCCGGAACCCGCGGCCAGGGCGATCGCCGCCGGCCCGAGGCGCGTTCCGGCGGCCAGGATCGGGATCGCCTCCGGCAGGTCGTCGCCGGCCTTCCGGATCGCCGTCCCGGCCCGGATCGCCTCGTGGACGAGGACGGTCGCCGGGAGCGGGCCGGCGGCATCGCGACCGCGCTCGCCGGTCGGTGCGCCGGTCGCATCGGCGGGCGTCGTCAGCTCGACCTGGACCACCGCGTCGGCCCGCGCCGGGACCGGTGCGCCGGTCGCGATCCGGATCGCCGTCCCGCGCTCGACCTCGATCGCGGGCGCCGTCCCGGCGCGGACCTCGCCGATGACCTCCAGACGGATGGGCGCCTCACCCGTCGCCGTGGCGACGTCCGCGGACCGGATGGCGTAGCCGTCCATCGCCGAGTTGTCCCACGGCGGCAGCGCCGTCAGGCTCATGACCTCCTCGGCCAGGATCCGGCCGCGCGCCTCCGACAGAAACGCCGTCTCCGGCTCGGTCGGCCCCGAGATCGCCGCCAGGACCGCGTTCCGCGCCTCGTCGACCGACAGGAGCCTATCGCCGGTCGCAGCGGACGTCACCGTGCCTCGCGGCATGCGCCGCCGGTCGCGGCGGCGGTCCACGGGGCCATCGCGGGCGCGGCGGCGGTCCACGGGGCCTTCGCGGGCGCGGGGGCGGTCACAGGGCCTGCCCGCGCGCCTCGGCCCGGGCGTGGAGCAGGGCCGCGATCGATCGCCGCGTGAGCACGCCGCGGAGCGTGTCGCCGTCGAGCACCGCCAGCCCGTCCAGGTGCGACTGGCGCAGCCGTTCGAGCGCGTCGGTCAGGCGATCGTCGGGGCTGGCCGTCGGCATGTCCGGCTTGGCGATCATCACGTCCTCGGTCCGGGTCGACGGCCAGTTGCGCTGGGCGACCGCCCGGACCTGCGAGAGGCCGATGATCCCGACGAGCACGTCGTCGTGGAGCACCGGCAGCGCCGGCGTGACCGTCCCGTCGAGCAACCCGGCCGCGAACGTGTCGAGGGTGAGCTGCGGGGAGATCGTCGAGAGATCCTTCTCCATCGCCTCGCCGACGCTCATGCCCTGGACCAGGTCGTCGAGGATCAGCCAGCGATCGACCGATCGGGCCGATGCCATCAGGAACCAGCCGATCAGGCCGACCATGATCCCGTTGACGGTCTGGCCGGCGATGATGATCCCGAGGCCCAGGATCAGGGCCGCGCCCCCGGCGTACTTGCCGACGATTCCGGCGGCTCGCGTCCCGGTCCGCTGATTGCCGCTCCGGGCCCAGGCCACCGCCCGGACGAGGCGCGCGCCGTCGAGCGGGAAGGCGGGCACCACGCTCACCGAGGCGAGCAGGAGATTGAGCGCCCCGATGATGATGAACACGTCCGCGATCGGCCCGGCCGCGGATCCGAGCGACAGCGACCCGACGGCGAGGGCGACGAACGCGCTGCCGATCGCCAGGCTCATCAGGGGCCCGGCGATCGCGATCGCGGCCTCGGCCCGGGGCGAGGTCGCGATGACGTCGATCGGGGCCGGCGAGCCGATGAACTGGACGACGAGGACGGTCCCGGTCGCGCCGTCGCGACGAGCCACGACCGCATGGGCGAGCTCGTGGGCGACGACCGTCACGAGGAACCCGAGCGAGCCGATCAGGCCGATGGCCCAGGTCACGGCCGGATTGATCTCCGGCTGGAACTCCGCCAGCCGGCCGGCGACCGTGACGGTGACGATCGCCACGATGAAGAGCCACGACAGGTGGAGCCGGATCTCGAAGCCGAGGACCCGGGCGATCGGCACGCCGTTCATCGGGCGACCCGGGCTCGCGCTCCGACGACCGGATCGGAGGGGCCGGGCGCGTGGACGACGGCGGCCCGGCGCGCGAGCCGCCCGGCGCCGATCGACACGAGGGCCGCGACGATCACGATCACCACGCCCAGGACGATCGTCGTCTCCGACCAGAAGTCGAACGGGAAGAGCTGGACGAGGCGATCCGTGCGCGGGTCGAACGTGAACGAGCCGGCCGGAAAGAACAGCCGGTGGAAGAGCTCGAAGACCGCGTCGAACGCGACGGACGAGATGACCCCGGCGACGATGATCCCGACGATCAGGCCGCGCATGCCGGTCGCGATCGCGGACCACGCCCGTTCGGTGTGGCCCATGCGCCGGGCGCCGGCGACGAGAGCCACGAGGCCGACCGCGGCGAGCCCGGCCAGCAGGAAGAACGCGCCGAACACGCCCCGGACGTCGCGCATGTGGGCCCGCTCGCGCTCCTCGAGGACCGGCACGCCGCCGACGGCGACCGCGAAGTCCGGCGGGCCGAGGACGAGATCGTGGAGGATCGCGTTCGTGGCCAGGGCGAGCTCGTCGTCCGTGAAGCCGGTCAGGCCCGCGGCATGCGTCCGGCCCTGCTCGAACGACACCCAGGCCGGGGTCAGGAAGGGCAGGATCGCGATCGCGATCACGACGATCGAGGCGGCGACACCGGTCGCCACCGCCGCACCGCGCTCCGGCACGGTCCGGGCGCTCAGGGGGTCTGCTCGCACCGCCGCATGGTAGACCGGCCGCGCCGCCGACGCCGCCCCGTCCCCGTCCCGGTCCGCGTCCCCGTCCCCGTCCCGGTCCGCGCCCCGCGCCGCGATCGGGCGCGATCGGGCGCGATCGGCGAACGATCGCGGTCAGTCCTCGAGCGTCCGCGCCTGCTCCCACCAGCTCGACGTCGTGAGGTCGTCAGGCGGCTCGATGTTCAGCTCGGCGGCGCCTCGGCGGATCCGCACGCGGAACGTGTCCAGATCGAGGCCGAGGATGTCGTGGAGGCCCTCGATGCCGGCCTGCATCAGGAGCTGGTGATCCTCCGGCCCGAAGCTCGCGAGGTTGAGCATCAGCGCCTCGTCGCGCCACTTGAGGACATCCGTGGTATCGGCACCGACCTGGTCGGCGAGCGTCTGGCGGCGCGTCGGGGTCTCGCTGACCTCGAGGAGCAGGCCGGTCGTGAAGACGCCCTGATGCTCGAGTCGGTCGAGGTGGACCTGCTCGATCCGGGTCAGCTCTGCGATCGGTGGCACGGTGGGCATCGACCTCTGCGGCGGAACGACAGTGGGTTGCGGCCTCGATGATGCCACGCCCGGCGGAGCCCACGCTCGGTGCCGCTACCATCGGCGGCGATGCCCGCGATGCCCGCGATGCCCGCGATGCCCGCGATCCGCCCACGCCACCTCGCCGCGGGGGACATGGTCGCGGTCCTGACGCCGTCGTGGGGCGGGCCCGCGGCCTTCCCCCACGTCTTCGATCGCGGGCTCGACATCCTCCGCGGCTGGGGTCTCCAGATCCGCGAATACCCGTCGACCCGCGCGCCGGCCGCGCGTCTGGCCGCGGAGCCACGCCTGCGCGCCGACGACCTGAATGCGGCCTTCGCGGACCCGGCGATCCGGGCGATCTTCACCTCGATCGGCGGGGACGACTCGATCCGGCTCCTGCCGCTGCTCGATCGCGGTGTCCTCGCGGCCAATCCGAAGATCGTCCTCGGCTACTCGGACACGGCGACGCTCCTCGCGGCCGCCCGCCAGGCCGGCATCGTCGCCTTCCACGGGCCGTCGGTCATGGCCGGGATCTCCCAGCTGGGCAACCTTCCGCCGGCCTATGGCGAGCACGTCCGGACGATGCTGTTCGAGCCGGCCCCCGAGCACCGCTACGTTCCGTACGGGGCCTTCGTGGAGGGCTATCCGGACTGGAGCGATCCGGCGCAGGTCGGCAGGGCGAACCCGCTCCAGCCCGACGACGGCTGGCACGTCGTCCAGGGTGGCGGCCGGGTGACCGGCGAGCTGTTCGGCGGCTGCATCGAGGTCCTGGACTGGATCCGCGGAACCGACGCCTGGCCCGCGACCGCCGACTGGACCGGCCGGCTCCTGTTCACCGAGCCGTCGGAGGAGATCCCGACCCCGCTCCAGATCGCGCGGATCCTCCGGGCGTTCGGTGTGCTCGGCGTGTTCGAGCGGATCGCCGGCATCCTGGTCGGGCGGGCTCGCGACCACTCGCCCGAGCAGAAGGCAGCCCTCGAGGCGACGTTCCGGGCCGTGGTCGGTGACGAGTTCGGCCGGCCGGACCTCCCGATCGTCGCCAACCTCGATTTCGGCCACACCGACCCGCAATGGGTGCTCCCGCTCGGGGTCCGCGCGGAGCTCGACGTCGACGCCCGCAGCCTCCGCCTCATCGAGGCATGGCTCGCCTGACGGCCGCGGTTCGCCGGTTCCGTCGCGCGCACGTCACCCACGCGGGTCGATCGGCAAGCCGTGCTTCACGCCGTCCGTGGGACGATCCGGACCTCAGATGGAGGTGACCCCATGCCCGCGGACGAGAACAAGGCGATCGTGCGCCGGTTCGTCGACGAGATCTTCGTGAAGGGCCGAGCCGAGACCGTCGACGAGCTGCTCAGCGACGACTTCGTGGCCCACACCTGGCCGTCGACCGGCCACCCGAAGGACGACCTGAAGAAGGCCACCGAGCGCGTCCACGGGGCGCTCACGAACCCGCGCTTCACGATCGACGACATGATCGCCGAGGGTGACCGGGTCGCCGTCCGCCTCACGACGAGCGCGACGCAGACCGGCGAGTTCATGGGCATGCCGCCGAGCGGGAAGACCTACGAGATCAGCGAGATCCACATCTTCCGGCTCCGCGACGGCAAGGTCATCGAGCATTGGCACCAGTTCGACCAGATGGGAATGATGAAGCAGCTCGGGGCGATGCCGGAGTCGGGCGGGAGCGCCGCCGCGACGCGCGAACCCGCTGGCGCCGGGTCCCGCTGAAGCTCACTCGAATGGGCGCGGATCGAGGGGCACGTCCCAGTGCGCCTCGAGCAGTCCGAAGCGACGCGCCTCCTCGCGCTTGAACGTCGCCTGGTCCGGGTAGAGCCGCGCCGCGATCTCGGCGTCGCTGTGCTCCTCCATCGCCGCCCAGTCGCGGAACGTGATCGAGACGAGGACGTCCCAGTCGGCCCGTCCGTCTCCGTGGAAGCGCGGCGTGCTCATCTCGACCGCCGTGAACCGGCCGCTCGCGAGCTGCTCGCGGAGGATCGGCCAGTGGTTGCGCCGGAAGAGCTCGACGAACTCGTCGTGGGCGCCCCACCGCGTTCGGTAGAAGTACAGGACCTGGACCGGCTCGCTCATCCTGGCTCGACCTCCTCGGCGGCAATGCGCAACAGCTCCCACGCTCGCTCGACGTGGCGATGCTCGGTCCGGAGATTGCCGATCGCGAGGCGGATCGTGAAGCGACCCCGGAGCTTCGTGTGCGACAGGAAGATCTCGCCGGTCCGGTTGACGGCATCCATGATCGCGGCGTTGTGCGCGTCGAGCGCGGTCTCGTCGCCGATCAGCGCGACCGGGACATGGCGGAAGCAGACCGTCGAGAAGGGCACGGGCGCCAGGCGCTCCCATCCGGGCTCCGCGTCCACCCACGCGGCGAACGCCCGGGTGAGCTCGAGATGGTGGCGAATCCGGCGGCGCAGCCCTTCGAGGCCGAACCAGCGGAGCTGGATCCACAGCTTCAGCGCTCGCATCCGCCGGCCGAGCTGGGGCGTGTACTCGTTGTAGTTCCGCTCGGAGCCGGCTCCTGCACCGACGCCCGCGCCGCCGACGGCGCGCCCGACGGTCCGCAGGTACTCCGGCACGAGGCTGAACGCGTCCCGCACGACCTCCAGACGGCTGCTGAGCAGGAGAGACGCGTCGACCGGCGTCCACAGCCACTTGTGCGGGTTCACGACGATCGAGTCGGCGCGGTCCCAGCCGGCGAACGGCTCGCGCAGGCCGGGATCGATCGCGACGGCCCCCGCGTAGGCGGCGTCGACGTGGAGCCAGATGCCCTCGCGGGCGGCGATGTCGGCAATCGCGGCCACCGGGTCGACCGATGTCGAGGACGTCGTCCCGACGGTGGCGACGATCGCGATCGGCCGACGCCCGGCGGCCCGATCGGCGGCGATCGCGGCTTCGAGCGCGGCCGGTCGAAGCTCGAAGCGCTCGTTCGTCGGAATCTTGACGAGCGCCGCCCGCCCGAGTCCAAGGGTCATGCACGCCTTGTCGATCGAGGAGTGGGCCTCCTCCGAGGCGTAGAGTCGGAGCGCGGGCACGTCCGGCCGCCCGGCGATGCCCGCCGCCGCGGCGTCGATGCCGGCAGCCTGGCGAGCGGCGGCCAGGGCGATGAGCGACGACGTCGACGCCGTGTCGGTCAGGAGCCCGTCGAAGGTCTCGGGCAAGCCGAGCGCCTGGCGCAGCCAGTCGACGACGACCTGCTCCAGCTCGGTGCCGGCGGGGGACGTCCGCCAGAGCATCGGGTTCTGGCCGAGCGCCGCGGTGAGCATCTCGCCGAGGATCCCGGGACCCGACGCGGTCGACGCGAAGTAGGCGAAGAAGCCCGGGTGCTGCCACTGGGTCGCGTTCGGGACGATCAGGGACAGCGTGTCATCGAGCATCGCATCGAGGCTCTCGGGCGTCTCGGGCGGAGCCGCCGGCAGGGCTGCCGCGACGGAGCCGGGCTC
>DATNBW010000145.1:0-6614 GCA_035607275.1 Verrucomicrobiia bacterium
GGGTGGCCGACTACATCGAGATCGGCCAGGCCGAGGGAGCGACGATCGTGGTCGGCGGCGCCGCCCCGGACGATCCGGCGCTGGCCGCCGGCGCGTACCTGATGCCGACTGTGTTCGACAACGTCCGGAACGACATGCGGATCGCGGCCGAGGAGATCTTCGGCCCGGTCGTGTCGGTGATCCCGTTCGACACCGAGGAGGAGGCGCTCCGTCTGGCCAACGCCACGCCGTACGGCCTGTCGGGCTCGATCTGGACGCGCGACATCGGCAAGGCACTGCGGGCGGCGAAGGCGCTCCAGTCGGGCGTGATCTCGGTGAACTCCAATTCGTCCGTCCACACCGAGGCGCCGTTCGGCGGCTACAAGATGTCGGGCATCGGGCGCGAGCTCGGCATGTCCGCGCTCGACCTGTACACCGAGACCAAGAACGTCTTCATCGACATCTCCTGAGGGTTTCGCCGCGCGGGGGCGGGTCGCCGCGGGCGGTCGCGCGCCGCGGATCGTCCTGCTCGTGCCGCCGCTCGCGCTCATCGCGGTGGTTGCGATCAGCGTGGCGGGCCGCGGCTCCTCGCCGTCGCAACCCGCGCCCGCGCCCGTGGCCATTGGCGCGCCGGCCGCTGGGTCGGCGGCCGCCGAATCGGGCCGGCCGGCCGTCACCGCGTCACCACGACCCGACTGGCCGGCGGCGGCTCGGCATTCCGCCGCGCACCAGGCGTCGGCCGATCCCGTCGACTGGGCCGCGATCTACGACGAGCGTGCCGACTGGTCGGTGGACGCCACCGCGCCGTGGTCGCGCCGGCTCGGCGGCCTGAGCAACTTCCGGACCGACCCGTACGAGCGCTGAGCGCGGGCTGCCCGTTGCGGGGGGATCCTCGTCCCGCGCGGGATCCTCGTCCCGCGCAGACTGCTCGCCAGGTGCCGGCTACTCGTCCCAGTGGCGGTCGGCGGGGTGGATGTCCGGGCGGCGGCGATGGAGCCAGTCGCGGATGGCCCAGTAGCTCGTCTTGAAGGCGATGCCCGGCCAGGGGATCGCATCGGGCGCGAACGTCGCGATCTCGAGGGCCTCGGGGTTCAGGCGTGGCGCGCCGCCGACGACGCGCGCCTCGAAGGCCAGGACGACGACCGCGGCCTCGAGCCGCGAGTACAGCCCGACGATCTCGCCCGGCTCGACGATCAGGCCGGTCTCCTCGAGCGTCTCCCGGACGGCCGCTTCGCCGACGGTCTCGTCGACCTCGAGGAAGCCGCCAGGCTGCGCCCACCAGCCGCGGCCGGGATCGATGCCGCGCCGGAGGAGGACGATCTCGCCCGCATCGGTGACCGGGATCGTGGTGACGACGAGACGCGGGTTGACGTAGGCGATGTAGCCGCACGAGGGACAGCCGAGCCGGTCGCGGTCCTCGCCCTCGATCGCGCCGAACGTCAGCTCGGTTCCGCATCGGGAGCAGTAGTTGAGCATCTCGGCCATCCACGACGGGACGCCGCCGCCCGACGGGATGCCGGTCGAGCGGGCGTCCGGTCCTCGGCCGTACGCGTCGAGCATGTCGCCGGTGCTGGCGACCGCAGCGCCCTCGAACGACCGATCGTTCATCACGCGAGAAGCGCCGCGGTGGCCGCCGCGATCAGCCCGGCCAGCCCGACGATGCTCGTCACGACCCAGGCGAGGCGGAACAGGCCCTTGGTCCGGTCGACCGGCATCCACGCCCACGCCGATCGCCAGATCCGGACGAGCGCATCGCCGGTCGTGACGACGAGGAGCGGCGCGGCGATGACGACGCACAGCTTGACCAGCGGGCTGCCGAGCGGCACGCCGAGCTCGAGGGCGGTGATCGCGATCGCCCCGAGGATCAGGACCGGCACCGACAACAGGACGTAGTGCTTCTGGAGGGGCGTCGGCTCCGTCTCGGGGACGGAGCGCGGAGGCAATCCCTGGAGGCTGGGCGGGAGCGCTGGCGTGGGCCGGGAGCTGTGCGCGGGCGCCGCGGCGACAGCCCCGACGACCGCCTGGCGATCGAGGACGGGCATCCCGGTTTCCCAGCGTTCGTCATCCATCGCGACGAGTGTACGACCGTCCCGGATCAGGGCCTGTTCGTGCCGGCGACGAGCTACAGGCCCTCGTTCGCCGGATCGGCGGCGATCGCGTCCACCTGGGACGCACGGCGGGCCTCGAGCCGCGCCCGCAGATCCGCGTCGCCGACCGCCAGGATCGCCGCCGCCAGGAGCGCCGCGTTCTCCCCGTTGCCCACGCCGACCGTGGCCACGGGCACGCCCTTCGGCATCTGGACGATCGCGAGCAGCGCGTCGAGCCCGTCGGCGACGCCGCCGGCCATCGGGACGCCGATCACGGGACGGGTCGTCTGCGACGCGACGACACCCGGCAGGTGGGCCGCGAGACCGGCGATCGCGATGAACACCCGGATCCCGCGCTCCTCCGCCCCGGCGATGAACCGCGCGAGCAGCTCCGGAGCGCGATGCGCCGAGATCACCCGGATCTCGGAGTCGACCTCGAGCTCGTCGAGGACCGCCATCGACCGCTCGGCGGCCGCGATGTCGGATCGGCTGCCGACGACGATGCCGACCCGGCCGGATCCGTTCGATTCACCCGTCACGCGTGTCCTCCTGGGCTCGGGCTCTGGTCGGCGGGCGCCGAGTCTGCCTCGCCGGTCGGGCCGCCGCCGACGTTGGCCGGGCGCTCGATCCCGAGACGATCGTAGACGTCGAGGATCCAGCCACCCTTCTCGGCCTGGTAGATCACGCCGTCGAGCTGGCCGCCCGCACGATCGACGATCTCCTGCTTGACCCGGGCGTAGCCCTCGAGGAGCGATGAGTCGGCGCGGAGCGCGTCGCGGAAGCGGAGGTCCTTGGCGAGATCGCCGGTCCCGCGGGGATGGACGTGGAAGTGGATTCGGTATTCGACGCCGCGGTCGATGACCGAGCCGACGTGCATGGGCCGGGTCGCCGGCCACGGATCCGGACCGGGCTGGGCCCCGAACCCGAGCTCGTACATTGCGGCGGTGATCGCGGGGATGTCGGCCGGGTCCGCCTCGGTCCCGAGATCGACGATTCCCTTGCCTGGCAGGCCCGCGACCGCCGTGCTGCCGATGTGCTCGACGTCGAGATCCGGTCGCGCCGCGCGAATGATCGCGATCACCCGCTCCGCGACTTCGAGGACATGCGGATCCCAGGGCCGGACGGCGGCCTGACGCCGTTCGTACGGACCGATCGGAGGCGACGACGCGTTCGGCGACGGTGGCACCGGGGCAGTGTAGATTCCCGGCCATGCGACGCGTCGTCGGCCGGCGCATCCACGAGGTGGACGTCGGCTAACTCGAACCCCTGATCGCGCGCGCCGAGCGGGTCGTCATCGACCTCGGAACCGGCGATGGCCGAGCGGTGCTGGCGCGTGCCCGGCGAGAGCCGCGCGCGCTCGTCATCGGCATGGACGCGGCCGCCGCCGCGATGGCCGAAGGTTCGCTGCGCGCTGCCCGACCCGGGCGGAAGGGCGGGTTGCCGAACGCGCTGTTCGTGGTCGCGGCCGCGGAACGACCGCCCGCCGAGCTCGCCGGGATCGCGGCCGAGGTCACGATCTCGTTCCCGTGGGGCTCCCTGCTCCGCGGCGCGCTCGCCGTGGAGGGTGCAGCGGACGCAGCCGCCGGGATCGCCGGACTGGTCGCGCCCGGCGGCGTCGTCCGGATGCTCGTCTCGATCGATCCGCGTGACCGGCTCGCCGTACCCGTCCTCGCCGCCGCGGACCGCGCGGCCATCGCCGCGCGGTGGGTATGCCACGGACTGATCGTTACCGCCTTCGCGCGCGCCCGCCGGGACGAGATCGAGGCATCGGATTCGTCGTGGTCGCGACGCCTTGGCGCCGGTCGGGAGCGAGCGGTCTGGCGCCTGGAGCTGCGCCGGGCCGACCGCCCCGATCGTCGGACGGCCGTGATCGGCGGCACTGGCGGCGATCGGTAGAATCCCGCAACGATGCTCCGCCGTCACCGCCGTGTCCCGCTCGCGCTCGCCGCCCTGATGGTCGGATCGCTGGCCGGCGTCGGGTCGGTTTCGACGGCCGCCGCGGCCGACCCGACGGAGGCGCCCGGCCCGATCGTGGCGGCGTCCCCGGCGCCGACCGAAGCCACCAGGCCCTTCCGGATGGATCTCGCCGACCGGAACGACTTCGTCCCGCAGACGAACTTCGTCCAGTGCGTCGGGGCGAGCATGCAGATGATGCTGAACATCATCGGCGGGAGCGACCGGACCGCCCGGACGCAGGCCCGGCTGCAGGCCCTCGCCCGTGGCCTGTCCGGCCCGACCCGGGCCGGGTTCACGCGCAAGGGTGCGAGCGTCGCCGGCTGGACCGCCGCCCTGAACCAGCTCGATGCCGGTCCGTACCGGCTCGTCGGAGCGGACACGCTCCAGGACGCGCTCCGGCTCGCGGCTCGCTCGATCCGCGAGACGGGCCGGCCGGTCGGCCTGCTCGTGTGGGCGGGTCGCCACGCCTGGGTGCTGAGCGGCTTCCAGGCGACGGCCGATCCGCGCCGGACCGACGACTTCCGGGTCACGAAGGCGATCGTCCTCGACCCGCTCTATCCGTACGGCTCGGCGCGCTGGGGGCCGAGTCCGACGCCGCGCGCGGCGATCTCGACGACCGTCCTCGGTCGGCAGTTCGTGCCGCGGCGGCGCGGGACGTGGCCCGGCGCCCCGACCGGTGCGGCCGGCAGGACGCTGGCGGGCCTCGCCGGGAAGTACGTGATCGTCATGCCGTACACGCCGATCCTCGTCGTCCGGACCCGCTCCGTCGCCGTCTGAGCCGCCGCTGCCCCGCCCGTCGCCTGGGAGTCTTCATGCCCGATCAACCCGCGAGTCGAATTGCCGGTCCCGAAGACATCGAGGTCGTCGCGCGGACGATCGCCCTGGCATTCACCGACGATCCCGTCTGGGGACCCGCCATGGCCGCCGACCGGACCACGATCGAGCAACGGCTCGGGCTCTGGCGCATCTTCGTCGCCGGCGCCGTCCGCTATCCCTGGTCGCGCGTCGTCGACCAGGGCGCCGCGGCGTCGGTCTGGCTGCCACCCAACGAATCCGAGCTCGACTCCGAGCAGGAGATCGAGCTCGAGACCGCCCTGGCCGACCTGGTCGGGGAGACCGGCGCGGCCCAGTTTGCGGCCCTCGTCGAGCGGTTCGAAGCCAACCATCCGCGCGACGTTCCTCACGCCTACCTCAGCCTGCTCGCGACGCACCCGGATCAGCGCGGCCGGGGGCTCGGGATGGGCCTGCTGGCCGAGGATCTCCGGCGTCTCGACGAGCTGCACCTTCCGGCCTGGCTCGAATCGACGAACCCGGCCAATGACCGCCGCTACGAATCGGTCGGGTTCGAGCCGGTCGGCGCGTTTCGCACGGTGGATGACGAGCGCGTGATCACGACGATGTGGCGGCCGGCGCGATGACGCGCCGCATCCGCGCCGGCTGGGATACCGTCCCGGAATGACCGCGATCCCCCTGATCCTCGACGTCGACACCGGGATCGACGATTCCCTGGCCCTCCTGTACGCCGCGGCCAGCCCCGAGGCCGAGCTCGTCGCGGTGACCTGCGTCGGCGGCAACGTCGACGCTCGCCAGGTCGAGCGCAACACCCGCTCGGTCCTGGAGCTCGCCGGGCGAACCGATGTCGAGGTCGCTCTCGGGCGCGATCGGCCGCTCGTCAAGCCCGTCGAGACGACGCCCGAGACGCACGGCCCGCAGGGTCTCGGTCACGCCGAGCTGCCGCCGCCGAGCCGGCCGCTGAGCGAGCGTCACGCGGTCGATGTGATCATCGACGAGGCGCGCCGGCGACCGGGCGAGATCACCCTCGTGACCCTGGGCCCGCTGACGAACCTCGCGGTCGCGCTGCTCCGCGAGCCGGCCCTCCCGCGACTGCTCAAGGGCTGGGTGCTCATGGGCGGCGCGTACCGTCATCCCGGCAACACGGCGCCGACGACCGAGTGGAACATCCACTGCGATCCCGACGCGGCGAAGATCGCCTTCACGGCCTGGGGCGAGTCGGCCGAGGCGCACGGCCACCCGCGCCCGGTCGCGCTCGGGCTCGACGTGACCGAGCAGGCGCGGATCCTGCCCGACCACGTCGTCGCCCTGGCCCGCGCGGCCGGCAGCTCTCCCGACGATTCGCTGGCGCTGGCCCGGGGCGAGGATCCGATGCGGGCGACCCGCTCGGTCGCGAGCAACCCGATCGTCCGGTACGTCGCCGATGCGTTGCGCTTCTACATGGAGTTCCACGCCCACTACGACGGCTTCTACGGCGCCTTCATCCACGACCCGCTGGCCCTCGCGGCGGCTCTCGACCCGGGGCTGATCCGGACGCAGGCCGTGGCGGTCGACGTCGAGCTCGGCGGGACGCTGACGACGGGCGAGACCGTGACCGACTGGCGCCGCGTGTTGGGCCGGCCGCCGAACGTCGACGTCGCCGTGGAAGCGGACGCACAGGAGTTCCTGCGCCGATTCGTCGAGCGCGTCGGCAAACTGGCGGCGACCCGCTCGACGTAGCACACTACCGGCGGAGGGTCGGGATCCGGGGCAATCGCGAAGGCGAGCTGCCGCGGATCGTATGGAGGAGGTCACATGGCC
>DATNBW010000151.1:0-29086 GCA_035607275.1 Verrucomicrobiia bacterium
CGAGCAGGTGGTCCCACGTCCAGACCGAGTCCCAGCCGCTCGCCTCGGCGGCGAGGGCGGAGTCGCGGAACTCCGGCCACGTCGTGTGCTGGGACCAGAGCTGGGCGCCGAACCGCATCCGTTCTCTCCTGTGGGGACCGCCCGCTGGGGATCGCCCCGATTCTCGCCGGTCCACGGGGATCCTGCGTCCCGGGTCAGCGAACCCCGGCCGGTCGCCACTCGTGGAGCCGGAACCGGCACAGCTCCCGAAAGCCGATCCGCTCGTACACGCCGCGCCCGGCCGGTGACGCCTGGAGCGTCCCGATCCGAAGGCCGCCGTCGCGGGCCGCGTGGAGGACGTGGCGGGTGATCGCCTCACCGTAGCCGCGGCGGCGGGCGTCATCGGCCGTGACGACCGCGTAGATCCCGGCCACGCCCGCCGCGGTGTGGAGCCGGGTCGTCGTGACCGGCCGGCCGTCGACGGTGCCGATCCAGCGGCTCGGCAGGCCGTTCGGCTCGCGATAGCCCGACTCGTCTGCGACGCGCCGGCTCGACGCGCCGACCTCCCTCTCGGCCGTGCTGTCGGCGAAGTCCTCGGGGAAGCCCTGGATCAGGACGCTGTGGAACGCGTCCATCGTCGGCGCGTCGAGGACCGGCCGGATCTCGAGCTCGGGCGGCGCGGGAGCGGCGTCCGGTCGCTCGAGGTCGGTCAGGACCATCGCCATGCCCGGGATCTCGTCGAGGAAGATGACGCCGCGCCGCTCGAGGCGGGCGCTCAGGTCGGCCGGTTCGTCGTCCGCGCGGACCCACCACAGGAACGGCCGGCCCGCGAAGAGCGCGATCGTCGCGTCGATCGCGGCGTCGGCGGCCTCGCCCGCCCCGAACCGCGCGCGGACGATCTCGTTGACGTCCGGCGAGTTGACGTCGCTCGCGTACCCGACGAGCTCGGCCGTCTCGATCAGGCGCTCGCCCGGGATCGTCCGGCGCCGGATCGCCGACGCCACGAGGTCGTCGTGGATCGCGGCGCGGAGGGCCGCTTCCGACGGATCGGTTCGCGGCTCGACGAAGACCGGAGGCGCGATGGTCATCCGGCCAGCAGCTGGCGAACCTGCGGCAGGCGCTCGATGGTCTCGGCGTCGTACGGCGCCATCGAGTCGATCAGGACGTGGCGGAAGCCGACCTCGACGATCGGTCGGAGCTCGTCCGCGATCTTCGCGGGTGAGCCGACGAAGACCTGGTCGTCGTCGCCGAGCGTGTCCCCGTTCGCCGCGGCGTTCGCCGCGAGGACGCGCCGGGCCTCGGCCGGGTCGTCCCGGATCGCGAGCCAGACCGTGACCGTCCGCTCGATCTCCTCGTGGTTCCGGCCGACCTCGGCGCAGCGCTCGCGGAGGATCGCATCCTTTTCCCGGAGCTCCTCGGCCGTCCCGCCGGAGTTCCATGCATCGGCGTAGCGCGCGGTCGTCCGCAGCGTCTTCTGCGGTCCGGAGCCGCCGATCAGGATCGGCAAGTGGGCCTGCACCGGACGCGGCTCGCAAAGCGCGTCGCGCATCGTGTAGAAACGGCCGACGTGCTCCGCGATCCGCTCGCCGTCGAGGAGGCGGCGGAGCAGCATCACCGACTCGTCGAGCCGGTCGAGCCGCTCCCCGAACCCGGAGCCCCAGGTCTCGTCGAAGCCGTACGCATCGTGCTCGCGCTCGAACCAGGCACCGCCGATGCCGAGGACGGCCCGCCCGCCCGACACGTGGTCGAGGGTCGTGGCGAGCTTCGCGGTCAGGCCCGGATTGCGGAACGTGTTCGCACCGACCATCAGGCCGAGGGTCGCCCGCTCGGTGACGGCGGCGAGGGCGGCGAGGGTCGTCCAGCCCTCGAGGATCGGCTGCTCCCACGGCCCGACGATCGCCATCAGGTGGTCCCAGGTCCAGAGGGAGTCGAGCCCGGCCGTGTCGGCCCGGATCGCCGCGTCGCGGAGGGCGGGCCAGCTGTTCGTCTGCGGCCAGAGCAGGGCGCCGACGCGAACGGTCATCGAAATCCCTCCTTGAGTCCGGACCGCCGTCGGGCGGCCTCGAGTGAGGCGGTGGTCGCGCGGTCAGGCCGTGAGCCTGGGCAGGACCTCGCGACCGAATACGTCGATCCACTCGGTCTGGTTGCGACCGACATTGTGGAGGTAGATCTGGTCGAAGCCGAGGTCGAGGAACCGCTGGATCTGGGCGCGATGCTGGTCCGGATCGGACGAGATCAGCATTCGCCCCTCGAAGTCCTCGGGCCGGACGAGCTTCGCCATCTGCTCGAAGTCGAGCGGGCTGCGGATGTCCTGCTTGGGGAACTTCATCCCGCCGTTCGGCCACTCGACCATCGCGTTGGCCAGTGCCTCCTCGTCGGTCGGGGCCCACGACAGGTGGAGCTGGAGGATGTACTTGAAGTCGGCCGGGTCCTTGCCGGCGTCCCGGCAGCCCTCCTCGCACTTCGCCCGGATCATCTCGAGCTTGGATTCCGGGGCGCCGACCGTGATCAGGCCCTCGGCGTACTGGCCGGTCTTCTTGGCCGTGACCGGGCCTGCCGTGGCGATGTAGACGGGCGGCGGCTCGTCGGGCATGGTCCATAGCCGGGTCGACTCGAGCTTGAAGTACTTGCCTTCGTGCTTGACATCCTTGTCCCGGCTGCCGAACAGCTTCTTGATGATCTCGATCGCCTCGAACATCCGGGCGATCCGCTCCGGGGTCTCGGGCCAGTAGCCGGCGACGATGTGCTCATTGAGCGCCTCGCCGCTGCCCAGCCCGAGCCAGTGCCGGCCGGGGTACATCGCGGCCAGCGTGGCCGAGGCCTGGGCGATGATCGCGGGGTGCATCCGAAACGAGGGGCATGCGACCCCCGGCCCGACGTCGCCCGTCGTCCGCTCGCCGATCGCGGTCATCACGTTCCAGACGAACGCCGCCTGGCCTTGCTGGGGAACCCACGGCTGGAAGTGGTCGGCGGCCATGACGCCGGTGAACCCGTGCTGCTCCGCGTCGGCCGAGTAGCCGACGACCTCCTGCGGCCCGAACTGCTCGAGCATGGCCGCGTAGCCGATCTTCGGGGTCGCCATCGGTCAGTCCTCCAGGTGGTCGTGGACGCCGTCGATGGCGATGCGGAACGTAATCCGCGGGTACGCGGCGTAGGAGTCGAGATCGGCCGCGGCCGGTCCGTCGGGGTGGTACCGCCAGGCGAGCGCGACGATGTCGGCCAGGGCGCGCTCCGGGTCGTCGTCGACCTCGGCGACGTGGCCGGTCAGCCCGAGCCACGAATAGCCGTCCCGGCCGATGACGGCGAGCGAGACACGCCCGTCGCGCTGGAGATTGGCCGGCCAGAAGCGCGTCCTCCGGCTGTTGATGAGGATCCGATCGTCGTCCTCGCGGCGGTACCAGATGACGGCCTGGCGCGCGGCCCCGTTCTGGTCCGTCGTGGCGACGGTGGCGAAGAGCGGCGCGTCGAGAAACGCGCGCTGGCCGGGTGTCAGGGCGTGGGCGATCGGGCGGGAGGGGTGGGCAGGCTCCATCGCCCGATGGTACGAGAGAACGCCCGAGCGGGCCGCCGTGCTCGTCCGCTGCGCTGGTCTGCCGCGCTCCTCCGCGGACCGAGGCACCTCGAGCGACCGGTGTGGGGTCAGGCCCCTCCGTCGGCTCGGGCGGCGACGCGGGCCGTGGATGCGCGAGCCCTGGTCGCGCGGGCACCCTGGTCGACGGCCCGGACCCGCTTCCCGATCGCGTGGCGGGTGGCGTCGAGCCGGAGCGTGTCGATCGGACGTGGCATGGACGGTTCGTCGGCCGGCTTGCCGATCAGGTAGCCCTGACCGAGGTCGACCCCGAGCGCGGTCAACATCGCGAGGTCGGCCCGGCGCTCGATGCCCTCCGCCAGGAGCAGCGCGCCGATCCGGGCTCCGAACGAGACGAACGCCTCCACGAGGGCCTGCTTGGCATCGTCGCGAGCGATGCCGGATGCGATCTCGCGGTCGATCTTGATCACCGACGGCCGGAGGGACGCGATCAGGCTGAAGCTCGCGTAGCCGGCCCCCGCGTCATCGACCGCGAACCCGAAGCCGAGGCGACGAAGCGCCTTGACCTGCTTGACCAGCGGTCCGATGTCGGAGACGGCCTGCTGCTCGGTGCACTCGACGGTGACCTGGCGCGGGGTGAGTCCGGCAACCTTGATGAGTGCGGCGAACGCCGGCGCTTCGAACTGGCGGTCGAGCAGGCTGGCCGGGTTGAGGTTGATCGCCAGATGGACGGGCGGCTGGCCCGCGGCCCGCCGGGCGGCCTGGATCGCGCCGACGCGGCTCAGGATGATCCGGACGATGAAGCTGTCGAGCTCGATCGTGCGGCCGGTGTCGATCGCGGCCTGGACGACGGAGGTGATCGAGGACTGGAGGCCCGGCATCTGCGGACGGAACAGGCACTCGTACTCGACGAGGCGTCCGGTCGTCAGCTCGACGATCGGCTGGTAGGCGATCGCGTGGACGTTCTTGAGCGTGAGGAAGTAGTCGAGCATCTTCGACTGCATCATCTGGCTCGACTGGGCCATGCCGATCCGCTCGGCGAGACCTGACTGCTGGACGGCCGCCGACAGGGCGACCAGATGGCGCTCGCCTTCGGGCAGGGACGGATCGAGGCTGACCAGCCCGTAGGCCGGCGAGTGAACCGCGGCGGCGATCTCGACGGCCCGCGCGTCGGTCAGGGCAGCGGCAGGCCCGATGACGACGATGCCCGCGTCGAGCTCGTACGAGCGACAGTCGGGCAGGGCGTCGAGCAGCCGGTGGGCGAACCGGACGTCGCGGCACCAGAGGAGCCGCTCATCGACGTCGTCGCGCTTGGCCCCGAGCAGGAAACGCACTGGTCGCCGTCCTCCAGGTCATCGGGCACGGCGGGGCGAACGCCCCGGTCCGTGCAACCCATCGTACGCCGGGCGTTCGCGCCACCGGACCCACTGAGGGTCCCGGTCCGATGGGACCCGGAAGTCCGGGGCGGGTCGACGGGGCGCCAGCCGCGCCGCCGGCGAGTGTCAGGCGAGCCGTTCTCCGGCCCGGATCGGGACGTCGAGGCGGTTCGACGGCGGCGCCAGCGGACACGCCCATTTCGGGTCGAATGCGCACGAGGGCTGGTAGGCGAAGTTGAAGTCGAGGATGAGCGTGCCCGCAGCGCGGTCGCCGCCGAGGTCGGCGCTCTTCGCGGCATCGAGCAGGTAGCGGCCGGCGCCGTACGTCTCCGTCCCGTTCGTCGCGTCGCGGAACGGCAGGAACAGGCCGCCGGCGTAGCCCTCCATCCAGTAGAGCTCGAGCCGGCGCGGGCCGGCGGCGAACGGGATCGTCACCGCCCCGAAGCGGCGGAAGGCCATCGCCCCGCCGGCGCTCACCGGCAGCTCGATCGCGAGGCCGCCGCCAGCCGACCCGAAGTCGAGCGGACCGGTGCCGCTGGGGGCGGCCCCGCCGGACGGCTCCAGTGGCTCGACGGCGACCACGAAGCGCAGGGCCGGGTCGTGCGCGAAATGCGCCGCCCGGAACGACCCGCGGCGGTCGGCCGGCACCGGCGACTGGGGATGGTCGCGGTAGAGCGCTTCACGGGCCGCTCGCCAGTGGTCGAGGGCCGCGGCCGGGTCGGTCGCGGCGATGTGCCGGACGTCCGCGTAGAGCGTCCCGATCGCCCGGCGCCAGTCGGCCAGGGTGAGGATCGCGCCGACGCCGTCGGGCGCCTCGCCGGACGCCTCGCCAGGCTCCTTGCCGGACGGCTCGCCGCTCACCGCGTCCCGTCGCTCGATCGGTCCGTCATCGACCGGTCACGCCTTGCGCTGGAACGACCGCACGAGGACGAGGATGCCGAGGACGATCAGGACGATCGGCCACAGGCCGGCCCACTGGATCCGAGGCATGTCGATGTTCAGCGTCCGATCGAGGAAGTAGTACGCGCCGACCGCGATCAGGACGAGCCCGACGACCAGCGCGACGGGGCCCGGCCGTCGATCGCGTTCGCGGCGCCGGCCGTCGCCCGGCGGGAACCAGGGCGGCTCGCGCCAGCCGCTGTCGGCCGGTCGATCGGGATCGGCGCGCAGGGGCGGTTGCGGGTCGGCCGCGGGCGGTGGGTCGGCGGCCCGCGGTGGGTCGGCGGCCGGCGATGGCGCCTCGTCCGTCGCTGGACCGGCCGCGGGCGGCGTGATCGGCGCAGGGCCGGGATCCCCGTCCGGGCCGGCGTTCGGATGCGCTTGCGTGTCGTCGGTCGGATCGGTCATCGGCGGGCTCCTCTGGCGGCGCCGCCATCGTAGCCGGGTCCGGATCGCGACGACGATCCACCGCCGGCTCGGCGCGGATCAGGCATGCGACAATGCCGGGGACGACGGCGGCCGGTTGCCGGCCGCGTTTCCCGACATCGAACCCGTCGCGGCGACACGCGCGCCGAACGGGCGGGGCAAGCGGACGAGGAGGCTGGCGAGCGGTGGTGGCGGACACGGCGGAGATCGGGGTCTTCGGGGGCTCGGGCTTCTACTCGCTCCTCGACGACGTGCGCGAGATCAAGGTCGACACGCCGTACGGGCCGCCGTCGGACTCGTTCTTCCTGGCGACCGTCGGCGGTCGGAAGGTCGCGTTCCTTCCGCGCCACGGACGGCGCCACACGATCCCGCCGCACCGGATCAACTACCGGGCGAACGTCTGGGCGATGCGCTCGCTCGGGGTCAAGGCCGTGATCTCGCCCTGCGCGGCCGGCTCCCTCCAGGCCGAGGTCAAGCCGGGCGATTTCGTCCTGTGCGACCAGTTCGTCGACCGCACGTACGGCCGCGAATGCACGTTCTTCGACGGCCCGATCGTGACCCACGTCTCGTCCGCGGACATCTACGACCCCGTCCTGCGCGGCGTGGCCGCCGACGTCATCCGCGAGCACGGCATCCCGTTCCACGAGCGCGGCACGATCGTGATCATCAACGGACCGCGCTTCTCGACGAAGTCCGAGTCGAAGTGGTTCAGCGATGCCGGCTGGGAGGTCATCTCGATGACCCAGTATCCGGAGGCCTACCTCTGCCGCGAGCTCGGGATGGCGGTCGTCAACATCGCCCTGATCACGGACTACGACGCCGGCGTGCTCGAGGGCACCGAGGCGGTCGACGCCCGTTCGGTGCTCGAGGTCTTCTCGCAGAACGCGGAACGGATCCAGAAGGTCGTCATCGACATGATCGGGCGCTTCCCGGCCGATCTCGACGCCCTCGGCGCACGAGCGGCGCTCGAGCACACGCGCGGCGACGGCCACGCGACGTCGGCGGAGGACATCCGCCTGTTCGAGACCGGGCTATAGCCGTGACGGACCCTCTGCCCATCGGCGTCTCGATCCGCTCGATCCGGGCCGAGCCGGGCTGGTGGCTCGAGAGCGCGAAGCGACTCGACGAGGCGGGCTACGCCGGCGTCTGGTCGTGGGATCACTTCATGGGCCAGGGCGACAGGACCGTGCCCGTCGTGGAGGGCTGGACAATCCTCGCGATGGCGGCCGCGGCGACCCGCCGGATCACGGTCGGTCCGTTCGTCGCCAACGTGATGAACCGCCACCCGGCCGTCCTCGCCCGGATGGCGTCGACCCTTCAGATCGCGAGCGGTGGCCGGCTGGTGCTCGGGATGGGGATCGGCGGTGCGCCCCGCGAGCACGCGGCGTACGGGATCGACTTCCCGGAGGCGCCCGAGCGCGTCGCCCGGCTCGAGGAGGCGGTCGCGGTGATCCGGGCGCTGTGGACCGGCGGCCCGGTGAGCCGGCCGTCGTCGTACTACCCGCTCGAGGAGGCGGCTGCCTTTCCGGTGCCCGATCCGCCTCCGCCGATCATCATCGGTGGCGAGACGGCCAATGGCGCCCGCCTGGCCGGCCGGATCGGTGACGGCTGGTCGGCCTTCGAGAACAACTTCGAGAAGAACCTGCCGCTGTACCTGGAGGCGCTCGCGGCGAGTGGCCGGCGGCGAGACGAGCAGCGCGTCCTCGTCGGGTTCCAGGGCGACTGGCTCGGCGAGTCGGACGTGGCCGAGACCGAGTGGGTTCGCGAGCCACGGGCCGCCAGCGAGCGCTGGCGGGAGATCGGCGCCGACGGGGCCATCGTCCTCGCCCGCTCGACGGCCGACGTCGACGCCCTCGTCGAGGCCGTCGCCCGCTGGTAGCCTCGATCGGGCGGGCCGGCTCCGCTTCGCGGACCGACCCGGTCCCAATCGATCCGTGGCACCATCGAGCGTGCCATGACGATCCCCGCCACGACGCCCGTCCGGCCCGCCCAGACCCACGGCTGCGCTCGCTGCGGTGACCAGATCCCGCTCGACGTCGGCCTGTGCGAGCGGTGCAATCCGCTCGGGCTGAAGGACAGCGCCAGCTCGCAGGTCCACGGAACGGTGGCGCTCGGGCTCGGCGTCGCGATCGCCGGCCTGGCGATCGCGGCCCACCTCGCGGTCGGTGGCATCGGCCCCTTCACGGCCCGGGTCACGGCGATGACGCCCGGTCCGGGCGGAGAGCTCATCGCGACGATCGAGGCCCGCAACGACGGCACGACGATGGGCAGCGCGACGTGCCGCCTGACGGATCCGAGCGATCCGGCGCTCATCCACTCGACGGTCGTCTACACCCAGCGGATCGCGCCCGGCGCCACCGTGACGTTCGACCAGGCGGTCACGTTCGGGAGCCTGGATCGATTGCTGTCGGTGGCCTGCAGCGGGCCGTGACGAGCGTCGAGCGGGCGTCGGAGGTCGCGCGTGGGGCTGAGGACGGAGTCACGCCGCGGTCGGCATGGGCCGCCGAGCTGGCGTTTGCCGTCGAGACCGCGGCCGCGGCCGGGGCCGTCCTGATGGATCGCTACGAGCGTCTCGAGCGGATCGACTACAAGAGCGCCACCGACGTCGTGACCGAGGCGGACCACCTGTCCGAGGAGCTCGTGATCGCGGCGATCCGGACGCGCTTTCCCGGCGATGCGATCCTCGCCGAGGAGTCGGGCGCCCACGCCGCCGGCGAATCGCGGCCCGTCAACGGCCGGACGTGGGTGATCGACCCGCTCGACGGGACCGTCAACTACGCCAACGGCCTGCCGGTGTTCTGCGTGTCGATCGGCTTCGTCGTCGACGGCCGACCGGTGGCCGGGGCCGTCCTCGATCCGACCCGCAACGAAACGTTCGCGGCGACGGCCGACGGTCCGGCGACGCTCAACGGCCGGGCGGTCCACGCCTCGACCAAGGAGAAGCTGTCGGACGCCATCATTTCGCTCTCGCTGGCCGGGCGATCGGTCGCGAGCCGGGCCCGGGCGATCTCGAAGGAGGTCCGGGCGGCCCGCTCGATGGGTTCGGCGTCGCTCGCCCTCGCGTATGTCGGCAACGGCCGCTTCGACGCGTTCGTCCAGGAATCCGGGATGTCGACCTGGGACGTCGCGGCGGCCGGGCTCGTCGCCGAGCGGGCGGGCGCGACGGTCACCGCGTTCGGCGGCTCGGCCTGGTACGACCCGGGCCGCGCGACCCGGACGGTCGGCACGATCGCCGCTCCGCCGGCCTTCCATCCGCGATTGCTCGCCCTCGCCAATACGCGCTGATCGGGCTCATCGAGGCGCTCAGCCGGCGAGCCAGCGATGGGGCCGGGTCCGCAGGCGATCGAGACCCCACTGGTCGCAGAACGTCTCCCAGGCCGGCCGCGGGGCGCCGCGCCACTCGAGCTCGGCGGCGGACCGCTGGGGGAGGGGAGCGTCGAGGCGGAGCCGGGCGAGGGTCCGGTACAGGATCGCCGCCTCGTGCTGCTCGACGAGGACGGCCGCCAGCCGGACCGCCCCCGAGACGCCGCCGACGTCCCACTCGCTGGCCTTCGCCGGGATGGCATCGATCGAGCCATAGCGCCGGAGAACGGCCGCCGTCGACTTCGCGCCCCAGCCGGGCAGCCCCGGATAGCCGTCGGACGCGTCGCCGACGAGGGCCAGGAAGTCGGGAATCGACGCCGGTTCGACGCCCCACTTCTCGAGGACCCCGGCGCGGTCGTAGGTGATCCCGCGGCGCCGGTCGCGGAGCACGATCCGCTCGTCGACGACGCATTGGGCCATGTCCTTGTCGGGCGTGCAGATCAGGATCCGCTCGACGGCCGGGTCGGCTCCGAAGCGGGCGGCCGCCGCTCCGATCGCGTCGTCGGCCTCGAACTCGACCATCGGCCAGAGCACCACGCCGAGGGCCTCGATGGCGGCCTCGGCGATCGAGAACTGGGCGAGGAGCTCGGGGTCCATGCCGGCCGACGACTTGTAGCCCGGAAAGAGGTCGTTCCGGAACGATTCGATCACTCGATCCGTGGCGCAGCCGACGTGCGTGGCCCCTTCCTCGCGGAGGAGGTAGAGCAGCTGATCGCACAGCCCGGACACGCCGGACAGCACCTTCCCGTTGCGGCCCAGGACGGGCGGCCGGGGGGCGTAATGGGCGCGGAAGAGCTCGTAGGTCGCGTCGACGAGGTGGATCTGCACGGCTGGCGGCTTCAGCGCATCCGGGTCGACCAGGTGTGGACCCCGGCCGCCGCCATCTCCTCGATCGCACGCTGCTCGTCGCCGGCCGCGAGCTCGACGGGCCGGATGGCGTCGAGGAGGACGGCGGTCTCGAACCCGAGCCGTGCGGCGTCGAGCGCGGTGGCCTTCACGCAGTAGTCGGTGGCGAGCCCGCAGATCACGGCCCGTTCGATGTCCGCCCCGCGCAGGAGACCCTCGAGCTCGGTCGGTGTCGTCACCCCCGACGTCGGGTCGCGCATCGTGAAGCCGGAGTAGCCATCCTCGCCGTTCGTTCCCTTGCGGACGCGCGGCGCGTTCGCGGCGGCCTCGGGGTCGACACCCGGGTGGAGCTCCGCTCCCCAGGTCCCCCCGACGCAGTGGACCGGCCACGTCCCGCCGTCCTTGGCGAAGTGCGGGGTCGACTCGGGATGCCAGTCCTGGGTGAACACGACCGTCGACTCGGCGGCGCGGGCCATCCCGATCTCCGCGTTGATGATCGGCACGAGATTGGCGCCGCCGTGGACGGACAGGCCGCCCGCCGGATCCGCGAAGTCGTTCTGGAGGTCGACGACGACGAGGGCGGTCCGGCGGTCGTAGCGCTGCATGTGGGTACGCTAGCAAACCGCGACGACGGCGCCCGAACGGCGACGACGACGCCACGTGGGCGCCGTCGTCGAGTGAGGAGGAGCGGACCGCCGGCGCCCGTCGTCGGCGGCAGCGGGGGTGGTGCGGGCTCGGTCAGAGACCGCCGGGTCAGACCGCCGGCTCGCGCCGGAAGACGCCGACCGCCGCGAGGATCAGGGCCTCGAGGACCGACCAGCCCACGAGGGCGAGCACGGCGGCGACATCGAAGATCGAACCACCCGACTTGAGGTTGTCGACGTTGAGGATGCCGTTGAACGGGGCGACGAAGATCTGGCTCGTGTTCAGGATGAACGAGACCAGGTCGTTCCCTTCGCGGGCGTTCAGGAGCAACAGCACGATCCGCAGGATGATGAACACCTGGACGATCCCGAACAGCAGGATCACGATCCGGCTGGCGAGCTCGCCGCCGCTCGGCGTTGTCCGGGTCACCCGGCGTTCGACGACGCTCGACCCGCGGTCGTAGACCGGAGCCGGGTCTTCCTCGCGAACGACGCGTTCTTCGTAGGTCATGGCTTGATGCCTCCATCCGTAGCCGCCGAAGCGGCGGGACATGAATGTGGCCCGTGGCACGCTGCGGGCCGTCCGTCGGGCATCGATTCGACGTTGCAGCGAGGTGACGATTGTGCGGCGGCGGCCGGCGCGGGCGGCGTGCGGCGCCGTGCGGCGCCGTGCGGCGCAGGCTGCCGAGCCGCCCAGCCGCCCCGCCGCCCGGATCGTCCGATTTCGCACGCCGTTCGCATTCACCTCCATTTCCGGCCCTTCCGGCGAAGTCGGACTCCGACATCGGAGGAATGGGCGAGACGGATGTGGACGCTGACGGCGTTCGTTTTCGGACCACCCCGGTGGCGCGCAATGCAACGCCGCCCCGACGAGGGCACGGCCGGACGAGGAACGGCGCCCGTCTCGCGACGGGCGCCGTGCCGAGGAGCGGATGGACGACCGGATCAGCCGACTGTCGCCGCCGTCTTGTTGGGGGTCTTGCCCTCGGACTCGACCGCGTCGTCGCCGATCTCCGCGACCTCCTCGGTCGCGTCGTCGGTGCCGCCGCCCGCCGTGCCCTCGGCATCGAGCAGGTACCCGATGCCCTGGAATGTCCGGATCCGGCCGGGCTCGCCCGGCTTCGCGCCGAGCTTGCGGCGGACCCGGCTGATCCAGACCCGGAGGTACTGGAGGTCGTCCCGGTACTCCGGTCCCCAGACCTTCGTCAGGAGCTCCGTGTGGAGGACGACCTTGCCCGGGTGGGTGGCCAGGTGCTGCAGGAGGAGCCACTCGGTCCGGGACAGCTGGACGAGCTCGCCGCCGCGACGGACCATCCGCCGCTCGAGATCGATCTCGACGTCGTCGAAGGCGACGACGCCGGCACCCGGCTCGACGCCCGTGGAGCGTCGGATGACCGCCCGGACGCGCGCCGCGAGCTCGTCGGGGTGGAAGGGCTTCGCGATGTAGTCGTCTGCGCCAAGGTCGAGGCCCTTGGCCTTGTCGGCGGTCGCGCCCTTCGCGGTGAGCAGGATGACCGGGACCGGTCGCTGCTCGCGGAGCTGGCGCATGACCTCGATGCCGTCGAGGTCGGGCATGACGATGTCGAGCAGCACGATGTCCGGACGGATCTCCTCCGCCTTGGCCAATGCGTCTTCACCGCCCGTTGCCGTGACGACGCGGAAACCCTCCTCGCTCAAGGCGATCGAGACGAGCTTCGTGATCCGCGGCTCGTCATCCGCGACGAGCACGAGCGGTTGAGTTCCCACGCGACTACCTCCGAGTTCGTGTTGCTGATGGTGACGGTTCGACGGGCTCCCGTGAAGGCACCGGGATGATCCCGGTGCCCATGGGAGGCGGGGTCCGCCGGATCAGCGGAGCGGCGAGAGCGGCGATCAGGACGACGCCGGCTGTTGGGTGGCGGCCGGGGGGTTCCCGCCGTTGTTGATCGTGTTGTTGTTGGTGGTGCCGGACGAGCCGGCGCCCGGGCCGAGGGCGAAGAACCAGACGGCCGCGAGCAGAACGACGATGGCGAGGATCCCGAGAATCGCGCCCATGCCGCTACCGCTGTCTCGATCGTCGACGACGACGGTGTCGTGTTCGTGGGTCATGGCGAGGGTCTCCACTGCGTGATCTGAGGCCACGTGAGTGGCGGATCGCCGGTCGCTGGGCCGACCGGCCTGGGCCGCGAGGATGCCGCGACGGCCGTTCCGCCCGGTCGGCTTCGACATTGCAGAAGCCTTACGGGCGCATATCAATCGGGCGGCGGTCGTGCCCGGACTGCTGTCGTGCCCGGACACGCGAACGCGGGGCCGGACGTATGTCCGGCCCCGCGCCCTCGTCGCCTGCGAGCCTGTGTCCGCCTGCGAGCGTGCTCTCGTGCGAGCCTCTGCTCGCCCGCGAGCGTGCACCCGGTGGGAGCTACCCCTCGCAGTTCCTGACGGTGTTCGTGCCACCACCCGGCTGGCAGACGTCGAAGCCCCTGCCGCCGTCGATCCGATCGTTCCCGGATCCGGCCTGGAGATGGTCGCTTCCCGTCCCGCCATCGAGAGCGTTCGTGCCGTCGCCGGCGTCGATCCAGTCGTCGCCGGCACTCCCGCTGACGATGTCGTCGCCGGCGCCCGTGCAGATCGTGTCGTTGCCGCCCCGGCCGTCGATCCTGTTGGCCCCGTCGAGGTCGACGATGACGTCGGGCCCCTGGGTGCCGCGGATGATCGACGCACCGGGCTTGCCGAGAATCGTCGCGACCTTGCCGTTGCAGGTCGGTGCGGGCGGCGGGCCGGCCGGAATCGGCTCGATCGTGAACGTGCACGTCACGTCCTCGCCGTCATCGAGGTCGACGGTCACCTGGGCGTTCGCCGGGTCGGTCGTCGAGCCGTTGTCGGGGTCGACGCAGGCGAGCGTCCTGATCCGCCACCCGGCCGGGATCGTGGCCGCGAACGTCTGCGCTCCCAGGTCGCGGTCGAGGAGGTCGATGGAATTCGACAAGGTCGGGTCCGTGGGGTCGTCGTCGAGGCTGAACGGCAGCTGGCCACCGACGAACGTGAAGCCGACATCGACCGGATCGTCCGGGATCGCGTCGAGCTTGAAGTGGAGGTCGGCGCTCGGCGGCAGGGCGGCGACATTGTTCGTGAAGGTGCAGTCGATCGTCTCGCCCGCGTCGACGTCGAGGTCCACGTGGCCGAACTGGTCGATCGTCGTGCCGCCGTCGGGATCGCTGCACTCGATGCCGACATAGGCAAGACCGGGCGTGTACGGCTCGGTCAGGCGGTAGGTGCCCACCAGGAGTCCCTCGACCGTCATCTCGGGCCAGAGCCCGTCGGCGTCGCTGCCGTCATCGTTCAGGGTGAACGAGCCCCAGTCGGCGGTGAACTCGACGGCCGGCGGCGCGTCGGGGATCGTGTCGAGACGAATGACGACGTTCCCGCGCGGGGGTGCGTTCGTGAAGGTGCAGCTGATCGTCTCGCCGGGATCGACGTCGAGCGTCATGCCATTCGACCGCGACCAGCTGCCGTTGTCCGGGTCGATGCACGAGACGCTCGTGAGGACGTAGCCGTCAGCGGGATCCTGGGTCAGGTCGTGGTATCCCGGCGTGACGTCGGTCACGGTCTGCTGCCGGGGGAGGATCGAGATGTCGTCGTCGTCGAGCAGGAACTCTGAACCCGCGACGTTGAAGCGGAAGTCCTGCGGTCCGTCGGGCACGGTGTCCTGGTAGACGACGATCGTGCCGGGCTCGTCGGCCGCGAGCGTGCCGCTCGGAAGGACGGCCGCGACGATCAGAGCCACGGCCACGCATGCGGGTCCCCACCTGCGCACGGCCGTTCGGGAATGGAACGGAGTCACACGCTTACCTCGCTATCGTCGGCGTGCCGCACGTGCGGCGCGCTCGAAGGCGCTTACGGTGCGAACCGCAGCCGGCGCGGTCAGCGGACGGATGTCCCGCACGGTCATCGACATCCCGCCGTCGGGACATGGACGAGCGGCCGTCCATGGCGCCTCCCATGCCCGCAACCGACCCGCAACGCACGCCCGGCCGGGCTTGGGCTACGCTGGCGGCGATGAGCTTTGCCACGGACGTTCTTCGCCGGCTGGCCGCCGCGGAAGAAGTCGAGATCGAGACCGAGGCCCCGGATGGACCCGCCCACCGGACGACCATCTGGGTCGTCGTGGACGGCGACGACGTCTTCATCCGCTCCTATCGCGGGCACCCCGCCCGCTGGTTCCGCGAGGCGACCGCGAACCCGGCGGTGGCGCTCCATCTCGACGGCCGGCGCCTGCCGGTCACCGCGATCCCGGCTACCGACCCCGACTCGATCGAGCGGATCTCGGCCGCGCTCAAGGCCAAGTACGCACACGACCCGACGTCGCTCGCGACGATGCTCGAGCCGGACATGATCGACGCCAACTTCCGGCTCGAACCCATCTGACCGAGCACGACCGGTCCGTCACCCGCAACCCGCGAGGCAGCGATGACCTTCGACGAATTCAAGCACCAGCTCCCCGACATCGACCAGACCGAGACGCAGGAGTGGATCGACTCGTTCGACCAGCTCGTCGGCCAGGAGGGCGAGAGCCGGGCCCGCTTCGTCCTGTACAAGCTGCTGAAGCGGGCACGCCAGCTCCACGTCGGGCTGCCGCCGCTGACCCAGACCCGCTACATCAACACGATCAGCCCGGAGCAGGAGCCGTTCTTCCCGGGCGACGAGCAGATCGAGCACCGGATCCGGCGGATCGTCCGCTGGAACGCGGTCGCGATGGTCCTGCGGGCGAACACGCGCTTCACCGGGATCGGCGGACACCTCGCGACGTACGCCTCTGCCGCGGGCCTGTACGAGGTCGGTTTCAACCACTTCTTCAAGGGCAAGGACGGCGGCGGGTCCGGCGACCAGATCTTCTACCAGGGCCACGCCGCGCCCGGGATGTACGCCCGGGCCTACCTCGAGGGCCGGTTGACCGAGGACCAGCTCGATCACTTCCGGCGCGAGACCGTGCCCGGGCAGGGGCTGTCGTCGTATCCCCACCCGCGGCTCATGCCCGACTTCTGGGAGTTCCCGACGGTCTCGATGGGACTCGGCCCGATCAGCGCGATCTACCAGGCCCGCTACAACCGCTACCTCCAGAACCGCGGCCTGCTCGACACGAGCGGCTCCCGCGTCTGGGCGTTCCTCGGCGACGGGGAGACCGATGAGCCCGAATCGCTCGGCGCGCTCCATGTCGCCGCCCGCGAGGGCCTCGACAACCTGACGTTCGTCGTCAACTGCAACCTCCAGCGCCTCGACGGCCCGGTCCGCGGCAACGGCAAGATCATCCAGGAGCTCGAGGCGGTGTTCCGGGGCTCCGGCTGGAACGTGATCAAGGTCGTGTGGGCGCGCGAGTGGGACGAGCTCCTCGCCCGCGACGTCGACGGCGTCCTCGTCGAGAAGATGAACAACACCCTCGACGGGGAGTTCCAGAAATACTCGGTCGCGGGCGGTGCCTACATTCGCGAGCACTTCTTCGGTCCGGACCCGCGGCTGCGCAAGCTCGTCGAGCATCTCTCGGACGACGACCTCGCGAAGCTCCGCCGCGGCGGTCACGACTACCGCAAGGTCTACGCGGCGTACAAGGCCGCGACCGAAGCCGTCGGCGCCCCGACCGTGATCCTCGCCCACACGGTCAAGGGCTGGACCCTCGGGCCGGGTGTCGAGGCCCGGAACATCACCCACCAGGCGAAGAAGCTGTCCGAGGCAGAGCTCCGGATCTTCCGCGACCGGCTCGAGCTGCCGATCCCCGACGCCAAGCTCAAGGACGCGCCGTACTACCACCCGGGCCCTGACTCGGAGGAGGTCGTCTACCTTCGCGAGCGGCGCAAGGCGCTCGGCGGCCCGCTCCCGCGACGGAGCGTCCGGGCGCAACCGCTGGCGAAGCCGGCCGCCGCGGTCGACCAGGAGTTCGGCGCCGGCTCGGAGACCGCGGTGTCGACCACGATGGTGTTCACCCGGATCCTGCGCAACCTCATCCGCGACAAGGAGCTCGGGCCGCGGATCGTCCCGATCATCCCCGACGAGGCGCGGACGTTCGGCATGGATCCGTTGTTCAAGGAGGTCGGGATCTACGCCCAGCTGGGGCAGCGCTACGAGCCCGTCGATTCGGATCTCGTCCTGTCCTACCGCGAGGCGAAGGACGGCCAGGTCCTCGAGGAGGGCATCACCGAGGCCGGCTCGATGGCATCGCTCCAGGCGGCCGCCACCTCGTACGCGACCCACGGCTATCCGATGATCCCGTTCTACATCTTCTACTCGATGTTCGGGTTCCAGCGGACCGGCGACCAGATCTGGGCGCTGGCCGACGCCCGCGGTCGCGGCTTCATGATGGGCGCGACCGCCGGCCGGACGACCCTCACGGGCGAGGGTCTCCAGCACGACGACGGCCACTCCCACATCCTCGCCCAGACCGTGCCCAACGTCCGCGCCTACGACCCGGCGTTCGCCTACGAGCTGGCGGCCATCGTCCGCGACGGGATCGAGCGGATGTACCACCGCGGCGAGGACGTCTTCTACTACGTCAGCCTCTACAACGAGAACTACGCCCAGCCGAAGAAGGCCGACGGGGTCGACGACGGGATCATCCGCGGGATCTACCGATTCGCCGACGCCCCCGACCTCGGACCGAAGGCGCATCGCGCCCGGCTGGTCGGCTCGGGCTCGATCCTCCAGCAGGTGATCGCGGCCCGCGACCTGCTCGCGGAGAAGGCCGGCATCGCCGCCGAGATCTATTCCGCCCCGTCATTCCCGCTCCTGCGCCGCGACGCCCTCGAGGCCGAGCGCTGGAACCGGCTCCACCCGAAGGAGACCGCGCGTGTGCCGTACGTGTCGACGGTCCTCGGCCTCGACGGCGGTCCGATCGTCGCGGCGACCGACTGGATGAAGGCCCTGCCCGACATGGTCTCGCGCTGGCTGCCGCCGTACTACGTCTCGCTCGGGACCGACGGCTTCGGCCGGAGCGACACCCGCGAGGCGCTCCGGACCCTGTTCGAGATCGACCCTCCGCACATCGCCGCGGCCGCGCTGGCCGAGCTGGGCCGGTGCGGGGCGATGACCCCGGACAAGGTCGCCAAGGCGATGACCGCGCTCGACGTCGATCCGACCAAGCTCGACCCGGCGGCGCTGTAGCGGGCGCCGCTGCCGGGCTACCGGCGGCGCGTCTTCGGCGTCGCGCGCACCTTGGCGGCCGCGCGCGTCTCGAGCCACGGCACCACGACCTCGACGCAGAGCGCGGCCGCCTGACGGCTCGAGAGGCCGCGCGAGCGCAGGGCGATGAACGCCGGCGACCCGATGACCGCCGCGACGAGGTCCAGCGCCATCCGATCCCTTTCCAGGGGTCCGAGGGCGAGGCGCATCAGCTCGTCGAGCTCGCGGTTGTACCACTCCACGCGGCTCGACCACGCCTCGATCATGCCCGGATCCTGGATGTACATCTGCCACGCGGCCGAGCTCCGGTCGTGGAACGCCGCCAGCTCCGTGGCCAGCCGCGTGACTTTCCCGCGGATCCCCTCGATGCCGTCGTAGATCGCGGGCGTGGGTGGCCGAAGGTCGGCGAGGACCACGTCGAACACGGCGTTCGCCAGCTCCTGCGGGTCGGGGAAGTGGTTGCGCACGGTGGCCGGCGCGACGTCCGCCTCGCGGGCGATCGCGAGGTTCGACGCAGCGGCCGTGCCCCGCTCGCGGTAGACGCGCGCCGCCGCGGCGACGATCCGGGCCCGGGTCTCGTTCTTCGGCTCCGAGCGCTTTCCGAGCGCGTAGGGACGGGGCACGGCAATCCTTCCGAAACTATTGACTACTGGTGTCAGTCAAATGTAGCATCTGGGCGTTGTCACCCCGCGCTGGTGGAGGCCATGGATCCGATCGTCGTCGTCGTGCAGTGGCTCCATGTCCTGCTCGGCATCCTCTGGCTGGGCAACGCCCTCGCCCTCGCGGTCATCGTGATCCCGGCCCTGAACACGCTCCCCGTCGTCCGGCAGCGGGAGATCGGCTCGGCGCTCGGCGTCCGCTCGAACCGCGTCTTCCAGGTCGTCGTCCCGCTGATCATCGTCCTCGGGATCGTCCGGGGCACGGTCCTTGGGCCGATCAGGAGCGTGGACGTCCTGCTCGGGACGGCGTACGGATTGACCTGGCTCGTCGCGCTCGGCGCCACGGTGCTCACGTACCTGTGGGGCCTCCGGGTCATCGTCCCGGGCGTTGCCAGCCTGGAGCGCGCCCCGCTGAACACCGACGGGACGGCCACGCCCGAGCTCGTGGCGGCAACCGAGCGGGTGAAGCGTCTGGTCCTCCTCGAGCTGGTCGGCTTCGTCGTGATCTTCACCTGCATGATCCTCATGCGCTTCGGAGTGTGACGTGACGGGCGCGATCCACTGGGCCGGAGCCGCCCTCATCGCCGGTTCGCTGGCGCTGGCGATCGCCATCGTGCTCGTGTCATCGCGACCGGTGATCGGCCAGGCGCTCTCGACCAGCGCGGCGACGGTCCTGCTCCTGGCCGTCACGCTCATGATCCCATCGCTGCCCGCGATGTTCCTCGTGCAGGCGGATCGCGTCGGCGCGCTCGGGCTCGTCGGCCACGCGCTCCTGATGACTGGCCTCCTGCTGCCCGTTCTCGTGACGGCGATCCCCGTGCTCCATCCGTCGTTCGAGGCGCCGACAGGCGAGCACCCACTCGTCTTCGTCCTCGGCATCTCGCTGACCGTCGGCCTGCTGCTGACGGGCGTCGCCACATATCAGGCCGATGTCCTGCCGCGTCCGGCGGCGGTGCTGCTGCTCGCGGCGACCGCCGGCTTCTTCTTCGTGTTCTTCGTCGCGGAGTTTCTGCCGCCGGTCGCCGGGCAGGTCGCCACGGCCGCGTTCGGGGTCCTCCTTGCGCTCGGGTTTGCCTGGATCGGGCTGGCCCTGTGGCAGCGGACGTGACCGGGATGATCCACACGCGCCCATCGCTCGCCGTCCGCCTCGCGGGCGTGTCGTTCATCGGCGACGCCGCGTTCGGCATCGCGATGCCGCTCGCCCTCGCTTACCGCGCCCGGACCGGTCAGCTGCCGATGACTCCGTGGGGCTTCCGGGCGTTCGAGGGCGGCCCGTTCGACCGCGTCGATCCGGTGATGTTCGCGGCGCTCGGCTGGGCCCTCGTCGGGGTCTGTGCGGCGGACGCCGTCGCGGGGATCTGGCTGCTGCGGGGAGAGCGCCGCGGAGCCGTCCTCGGTCTGGCGATGACACCCGCGGCCCTCGTCCTCGGCACCGGGTACCTGCTGCCCCTCCTGCTGATCCCGATACCGATCCGGACGTCGATCGTCGTGGCCGCGTGGCGGAGGCTTGGCCGGCGGACCTGACGGGCTCGGACACCCTGCCACCTCGTCACGCGGCTGATATGCCCGCCCGCTGCCTCGATGCGCGTCCGCGCGTTCTGACTCCCTACCGTCGAAACCATCCACCGCCGATCGTCGAGTCCTCGCCGGTCGCGGGCCCAGACCACAAGGGAGAACGACGAATGTCCCACCACGATGATCAGAATCGCCCGTACGATCCGAACCGCCCGCTCGACGAGAACGTCGATCCCGGGGCCGGGACCGACGAGCACGGCCGCGAGGCCGTCGGCGCCGGCGCCGGAGCCCTCGGCGGGGCAGCCGTCGGGATGGCCGTCGGTGGACCTCCGGGAGCCGTGATCGGCGGCGCGATCGGCGCGGCCGGTGGCGCGGTCGCAGGCGAGAGCACCGAAGGCAACGATGAGGCCGGCTCCGGTGCCGGTGGCCTGGCCGGCGGGCTTGCCGGTGCGGCCGTCGGTGGCGCGGTTGCCGGTCCTCCGGGAGCCGTCGTCGGTGGCGCCGTCGGCGCCGCGGGCGGCGCCGGTGCCGGCGACAAGGCCGAAGAGGACGCCACGGACGGCGATCCGATCGACAAGCCCCGCTACTAGTCCATCCGTTCGGGCCGCGGCGCCGTCGACGACGACGCCGCGGCCCTTCCGTCTCCAGAGGGTGTTCGTGATCCGTCCCCTGCGCATCGCCCAGGCCGTGCCGCCAATGGAGCGAGTGCCACCCGAGGCCTACGGCGGCACCGAACGCGTCGTGTTCGAGCTCGTCACCGAGCTGGATCGGCGCGGTCACGAGGTCACCACGTTCGCATCGGCCGATTCGGCCGTCCCGGGCAGGCTCGTCGGCACCGTTCCGCAGGCCCTCCGTCCGGCCGGCCACGGCGGCGACATCAGCGGCTACATGCTGAGCACGATGCTCCGGGTGCTCGATCGGGACCGCGAGTTCGATCTGATCCATAGCCATCTCGAGTGGTACTCGCTCGCGTTGCGCCGGGCGACCCGCCGTCCGGTCGTCGCGACGTTCCACGGCCGGCTCGACCTGCCGTGGTCGCGCGACGCCTTGGCCGACCGGCCGGACGGCATGGTCGCCATCAGTGAGTCGCAGGCCTCGACCCATCCCGACGTCCCGTGGACGATCGTCCACAACGGGCTGACCCTGGATCCGTCGCCGTTCAACGAGCGCCGCTCGGAGGCGCTGGCCTTCGTCGGCCGGGTCACGCCCGAGAAGGGGATCATCGAGGCGATCGAGATCGCCCAGCGGGCCGATCGCCCGCTCCGGATCGCGGCCAAGATCGGCCCGACCCCCAAGGAACAGGCCTTCAACGACGAGGTCTTCCAGCCTGCCCTCCGGGCGGCCGGCGGCCAGGTCGAGTTCCTCGGCGAGCTGTCCGGGACCGAACGCGACGCCCTCTTCGCCGACAGCTCCGCGGTCCTGATGCCCGGCTCCTGGCCCGAGCCGTTCGGCCTGGTCGCCATCGAGGCCCTCGCCTGCGGAACCCCGGTCCTCGCCCGGCGTGTCGGCGGGCTCGCCGAGATCATCCGCGACGGCGTCGACGGCTTCTTCGGCGACGACGTCACCGAGCTCGCGTTCCTCGTCGACCGGGTGGCCGAGCTCGATCGAGCCGAGATCCGGGCGTCGGTCATCGATCGCTTCTCGGCGAAGCGGATGGCCGACGGGTACGAGGCGCTCTATGCCCGGATGCTCGGGCTCGGGGATGGCCTCGACGACCCCGAGGGCGGCGCCGGCGGCGGCGTGGCCGAGCCGGCACGGGCAGATCGGCGACTCGCGCGGAGCGAGTTCAGCCGGGCCTGAGGCTTCCCTCGACAGCGGCGACCACGATCAGGCTCGCGCGACCACCCGCCGGAGCAGCAGCCAGGCCATGAGGATGTAGGCGACCGACAGCCCGGCGAGCAGCCAGATCTGCCACACGACGACGGTTCCGCCGCGGAACATGAAGTCGCTGAAGAGCCGGATCCCGTTCGCGACGGGCAGGATGTAGATCAGCGACCGGACCGGTTCGCTGAACTCGCTGATCGCCAGCACGAACCCCGAGAAGAAGACCGAGGCGAGCAGGACGAGGAGCGACAGCTGGACCGTCTGCGCCTCGGAGTCCGAGACCGCGGCGATGATCAGGCCGAGGCCCAGCGACGACGCGACGAGGAGTCCGGCGACCAGCGCGATCCAGCTCGGCGCGGCCAGGATCGGGACGTGGAAGCCGACGACGAGCAGGGCGATCGTGGCGACCGCGACCGCGCCCGCGAACAGCCCGTAGGCGACGAGCTTGCCCGTGACCAGCTCGGCGGTCGTGATGGGCGAGATCCGGAACAGCTCGAACAGGCCGCTGTTCTTCTCGCGCACGACCGACAGGGCGATCAGGGTCACGGCCAGGTGCTGGAGGATCAAGGCGAGGACCGCGGGCGCGAAGTACTGGACGACGGTCGGCCTGGATTGGGCGACATTGTCGATCGACGCCTCGGTCGGGGCGGCGATCACGTCGGCCGGGATCTGGGCAGCGACCTCGCCGGCGCCCTGGCTGATCGCGTAGCTCTGCGTCTCGGCCACGGCCTGCTGGATGATCTGGCGGTTGATCGCGGCCTCGAGGCCGCGGGCGAGAAACACGTTGTAGCTGGCGGCGACCGGGTCGGTCAGATTGACCCGGACGTCGATGAGCGACCGCTTCCCGGCCTCGAACGTTTCCTTGACGTTGGCCGGGGCGACGATGACGACGTCGACGAGCTGCTGCGTCAGCTGATCCATGGCGGCCGCCTCGTCGGAGGTGACCAGGTCGATCTGGAGGCCTTCGCCCGCGACCTTCTGGTAGGTCTCGATGTCGGTCGGAAGTCCCGAATCCGGCGGCAACACGACGATCGTGTCGAGGGCGCGGCGATAGCCGCTGTAGCCGACACCGAACAGGGCCATGATCAGGAACGGCCCGAGGACGAGGCTGATCAGCGCGCCCGGCCGGCGGACGATCGAGACGAGCTCCTTGCCCACGATCGTCAGGATCCGGGTGAGGGTCTTGAACGGGCTCATGCCGCCGCCTCGTTCCGGTCGTTCCCGCCCCGTCCGTGGCGATCCGTGGGCGGCAGGTCGTCCGGCGCCGCCGGCGGCTCGGCCCGCCTCCGGCGGTCGCGGGCGACGAGGATCGCGAAGATCTCGTCGAACGAGAGGCGCTGCTCGCGAGCCGAGTCGACCTCCGCGCCGGAGGCCCTGATCCGATCGACCACCTCCGGCAGCGACGTCCCCGCGTCGTCGACGACGACCCGCAGGTGGCGCGGCCCGTCCTGGGTGACCTCACGAACGCCGGGCGTGCCCGCGAGCAGGGACCCGTCGTAGACGACGGAGGTCTCGATGTCGAGCAGGTCGCCGTTCGTGGCCAGGCGGCGGAGCTCCTCCGGCGGCGCCAGGGCGATGATCCGGCCGCCGACGATCATCGCCACGGCATCGCACTCATCGGCCTCGCTGATGTGCTGGGTCGTGACGAGGAGCGTCCGCCCGGCGTTCCGCAGGCGGTGCAGCTCGTCCCAGATCGAGCCGCGCAGGAGGGGATCGATGCCGGCCGTCGGCTCGTCGAGGATGATCAGCTCCGGCTCGTGGACGAGGGCGCAGGCCAGCTCGAGGCGGCGCTGCATCCCGCCCGACAGGCGTCCGGCCTGGCGGCCGCGGACATCCCACAGCTCGACGAGCTTGAGGACCTCGGCCACCCGCCGTCGCCGGCGGCGCCAGAGCATGCCGAAGAGGCTCGCCACGAAGTCGATGTTCTCGCCGGCGGTCAGGTCCTCGTACAGGGTGAAGGCCTGCGGCATGTAGCCGATCCGCTCACGGTCGGCCCGGCGGAACTTCCTCGGGGCCCGGCCCATGACCGACACCTCGCCGCTCGACGGCGCGATCGCCCCGGTCAGCATCCGGATCGTCGTCGTCTTGCCGGCGCCGGACGGTCCGATCACCCCGAGGATCGTGCCGCGCGGGACGGTCAGGTTGATGCCGGACAGCACCTCCCGGCCGTCGAACTTCCGGGACACGTCCTGCATCGAGACGATCAGATCCCGATCGGGGCCCGGCGTGGCGGCGGGCCGGCTGGACAGGCCGGTCTCGCCGGACGGGACCCGGTCGCTCGTGAATTCGGTCGTCGGCTCGATCGGCTCGGGATCGGGTGCCATGCGTCCTCCTGGGGGTCTGCATCGACGGAGGGGCCGATGTGGGCAGGCGGAGTGTGCCGACCGAGCCATCCCGGGGACGTGCGTCGGCCCGTCGGCGGCGCTACGAACGCGTGACGACGCGCGACGACGCTCGCGCGCGCTGCAATGTCCCTGCCACCGTCCGCGCGGGGCGACCGGCGTCGCCGAGACGCCCGATCGACGACGCTCGGGCGCGATGGACGCGAGGACGCTCCGATGACCGACGATCGGCACAGCCGGGCCGGGCTCCGCCACGCCGCCGACGATCGCCCCGGCATCACCCGCCGCCGGGCCGGACGCGGGTTCAGCTACCGAGATCCGGAGGGTCGCCGGATCCGCGACGCGGCGACCCTCGACCGAATCCGCTCGATCGCCGTCCCGCCGGCCTGGACCGACGTGTGGATCTGCCCGTGGCCGAACGGCCACCTCCAGGCGACCGGGCGGGACGCCCGCGGTCGCAAGCAGTACCGCTATCACCCGCGCTACCGGAAGCGGCGCGACGTCGCGAAGTACGAGCGCCTGATCGCCTTCGCCCGGGCCCTGCCGGCGATCCGCGACCAGGTCGAGCGCGACCTCGCCCGCCCCGGTCTGCCGCGGGAGAAAGTCCTCGCCGCCGTCGTCCGCCTCCTCGAGCTGACCCTGATCCGGGTCGGGAACGACGAGTACGCGCGCCTGAACCGCTCGTTCGGGCTGACGACCCTGCGCGATCGCCACGCGAACGTCGAGGGATCCGCGATCACGTTCCGCTTCCGGGGCAAGTCCGGCCAGCAGCACGAGGTCGGGCTGCGGGACCGGCGCCTGGCCGGCGTCGTCCGGCGCTGTCGCGACCTGCCCGGCCAGGAGCTGTTCCAGTACGTCGGGGAGGACGGGGAGCCGCGCGATGTCGCGTCCGACGACGTCAACGACTACCTGGCGACGGTCGCCCCCGGGATCACGGCGAAGGAGTTCCGGACCTGGGCCGGAACGGTGCTTGCCTACCGGGCCCTGCGCGCGATCGGCAAGGGCTCGTCCGACCGGGAGAAGCAGCGCAACATCGCCGCCGCCATCCGCGAGACGGCCGAGCGTCTCGGCAACACGCCAACCGTCGCCCGCCAGGCGTATGTCCATCCGGCGGTCGTCGACGCCTATCTCGACGGCCGGATCCGGACCGCGCTCGTGAAGGCCGCCGAGGATGCCGACGAGGCGCCCGGGACGACCGATCCGGACGAGGAGCGCGCCGTCGTGAGCCTCCTCCGGGCGCGGCTGGCGGAAGATGCTGCTCGGACCTCCACGACCCGGGCCTCGACGGCGCGGAGCGCCTGAGCCGTGGCCTTCCTCGCCGGCATCTTCGGGATGATCGGTCGGTTCGCCGGCCGGGTCCTGACGACGACGCTCGGCTGGGCCTCGAGCCTGCTCTTCGGGCGCGTGCCCCAGAGTCGCCAGATCGTCCTCGCCCTGATCACGTTCGGCTCCGTCATCTGGGCGGCGCTCGTCGTCGGGATCGTCCTGCCCGACATCGGCGCCTTCCTGGTCGCCGTCGTGCCCGCACCGGACGTCATCGACCGCGGCTGGATCCGGCTGGCGATGCTCGTCGGAGCGCTGATCGTGCCGGCCGTCGTCGGCGCGGCCACGCTGTTCGTTCTCGAGCCGGCGAACCGGCCGCGCGGCCGCGCCCTCGTCGGCCAGGTCCTGCGCGGCTACCCGCTGTGTGCCGCCCTCGCGATCACCCTGGTCATCCTCGGCGGCGTCGGCATCGCCCGGTTCGTCCACCACCACGCGATCGGCTGGACCGACGCCCACGTCCCGATCGTCGTCCGTCCCGGCGGCTACGATCGCGTCGTCGCGGACCTCGAGCGCGCGCTCGACGATGCCGGCCTGTCCGTCGACCGTCGGCCGGCGCCGCTGCCCCTCGCCGTCCCTGGTCAGATGCTTGCCCGAATCGCCGGGCCGGGCATCCGCTCGCTCGTGCCGGGCCGGCCGGTCGAGCTCGTCGGGCCGGGCATCGAGATCGGCCTGTACCCATCGGACATCTCCATCGCGGGCAAGCGGGCGATCGTCGCCCGGGCCCGCGCCGCGATCGCGACGCGGCTCACGTCGACGGCCGCATCGATGACGACGTCGGCCGAGGCGCAGGCCGTGGAGGCGGTCCTCGAGCGACTGACGAGGCCGCGCGTCGCGGGCGGCGAGCCCGGCACGGCCCCGATCGATCTCGCCTCGGCCGGCGCCACCCTCGCCGAGGTGGATCGCACCCTCGCCAACCTGGACGTGCCCCACGACGAGTGGGAGATCCTCTATCGGCAGCGTCTCCAGGTCGAGCGCGACCTGCTCGCCGGGCGCGCGCCGGGCAGCGTCGCGACGACCGAACCCGGGACGCCCCTGTCAGCCAGCGTCCAGGGCGCGCGGGCACGAGCCGCCGACGGCGGACGTCGCCCGGGCTGGTCGGACGCGATCGCGATCGCGGGGTTCGTCCTCGTGGCGACCGACGTGGTCATGGCCTTCCTCGAGCGCGGCCGGCGCCGCGTCTGACGCCGGGCCCGCGGGCACCGCAGGACCTCAGCCGCGCTCGTCGATCCGGAGGGCGAACCCCGTCTCGAGGCCGCCGTCGGGCCGGTTGCGCGCCCACACGCGCCCGCCCATCGCCTCGACGAGCTGGCGGCAGACGTAGAGCCCGACGCCCGAGCCGGCGAGCCTTCCGGTGGCGGATCCATTCGGCAGCTCGAATGCGCGCTCGAGCTCGTCGGCGTCCAGCTCGGGACCGCGGTCGAGGACGGCGATCGTCACCTCCCCGGCACTCGGGTCCGTCCGCACGTCGACGACGAGCTGCCGGCCGGGCTCGCGTCCGGCATACCGGATCGAGGACATCACGAGGTTCCGGCAGGCCTGGTCGACATACGTGGCGTCGCCGTGGACGGGCGGCGCCCCTGGGTCGCCGCGGCGCTCGATCGGCACGTCGCCGTGGCGCTCGACGACCATCCGGATCGTCGTGTCCACCGCCCGCTGGATGAGTACCGGCTCGTCCAGCGGATCGAGCACGCGCCGCTCGAGGCGGGCGAGGACGAGGAGATCCTCGACGAGGTCGTACAGGCGGGCGGCCTCGGCGCTGATATCCCCGGCCAGCGTTCGGGTCGCCGACGATGACAGGCCGGCGCGCCGGGCCAGCACCGACGAGCCAGCGAAGATCGTCGTGATCGGCGTACGCAGCTCGTGGGACAGGATCGCCAGGAACGCCTCCCGAACGGGCCGCGAATCGTGCGTGTCGGCCACGTCGCGAAGCGCGAACACGGTCCCGCCGGACGTGGAGTCGACGTGATCCGGGTCCGCGCTCGGGGTCCGGTCGTGGTTGGACGGTTGCTCGAGCATCACGCCCCTAGGATCACCGCCCTCGACCGACGGGTGAGTGCCGAGTTCGGGGAGGTGTCTTGCGGCTCCATCGCAGCGATCGTCCCCGTGGGCCCCGGACGGACGCGGGCACATGACAACGCCCCCGCCGAAGCCCGACGGGGGCGCGGTCCTGGATTCGGAGTGGGCGTCAGACTGGGCGATCGTCCATGTCGTCGGTGTGGCGGCGGACCTCGTCGCCCGCGTTGCCGAGCGCGTCGCGGACGTCGTCGCCGGCATTGGCGACCTTGTCGGACAGGCTCTCGTCGCCATCCGCCTTGCGCCAGGTCTCCTTGGCCTGGTTGTTGACGTCGCGCATCGTTTCCTTGGCGTCGGCCTTCACGTCTTCGTAGCCCATTGCAGGCACCTCCGTGGTCGAGGCCGATGATCCGGCCCCCTTGGGAGGAACCTAATCGGGTGGACCTTGCGCGAGCCTCGGCACTTGCGAGCGGGGATGACAGCACGCTTGCAGTCGACGGCTGTCATGCGCCTGCAACCGGTGCCCTCATCGGAGCGGACTCGCTGCCGCGCGCCGGCGCGTACCGTCGAGGCAGTCCACTCGACCCTTCCTGGAGGTATTCGCCCAATGGCAAGCACGACAACGTCGACTCCGACGAGCTCGCGAACCGACAACGACGACACGGATCTCGCCGCGACCGCGAAGGGCATCGCGAGCGATGTCGCCGATCGAGCGGTCGCCGCAGCCCAGCGTCTGCCCGAGGCCGCGACCGCGACCGGCGTCCAGCTCGAGCGCGCCAACCAGCTGATCCAGGGCGAATCCGACGAGGTCCTCGCCGTGGGCACGTCGCTCTCGCTCGGCCTCGCCATGGGCCTCCTGCTCGGGGGCGCCAACCGGCTGCTCGTCATCCTGGCCCTGATCCCGGCGACGGCGATGGGCTTCACCCTGTTCGATCGGCACGGCGGGACGCGAAGCACTCGAACGCGCTGACGCGGGGCGGCACGGCGGCTCGCCAGCAGCCCCGCGCCACCGCCACGATCGAAGCCGGTCGGCACGTCGCCGACCGGCTTCTTCGTGTGCTCGTCGGCTGGTCGGCGGGCGCCGGCGCCGCCCCGCCGCGCTCCTCGTCCCGCCGCGCCGCCGCGCGTCCCGCCGCGCCCGATTTCTGGTGCGTAGGCGAGG
>DATNBW010000155.1:0-9889 GCA_035607275.1 Verrucomicrobiia bacterium
CCGCTGCTGGCCCGCGACGTGTTCGGGCTGACCGCCGTCAGCGCCGTCCTGTCGTTCGTGCTGGCCTTCGGGGTGACCAAGGCGCTGACCAACCTCGCTGCGGGTGCGCTGGCTGACCGCCTCGGCCGGAAGCCGGTCCTCGTCGCCGGCTGGCTCGTGGGACTGCCCGTCCCGCTGCTCCTGATCTGGGCGCCGGACTGGGCGTGGGTTCTCGTCGCCAACGTCCTGCTCGGGATCAACCAGGGCCTCGCCTGGTCGAGCACGGTGATCATGAAGATCGACCTCGTCGGGCCGGCACGGCGCGGCCTTGCCATGGGCCTCAACGAGGCCGCCGGCTACGGGGCGGTCGCCGCGACCGCCCTGGCCACCGGCTTCATCGCCGCCCAGGCCGGCCTCCGCCCCGCGCCGTTCCTCCTCGGCGTCGCGATCGCGGGCCTCGGGCTCGGGGCGTCGGTGCTGTTCGTCCGGGAAACCCGCGGTCACGTGGGGATCGAAGCGTCGACCGCCCTCGACCTGCCGTGGCGGACGGTCTTCCTTCGGACGTCGTTCCGCGATCGATCCCTGTCGGCCGCCTCCCAGGCCGGCCTCGTGAACAACCTGAACGACGGCATGGCCTGGGGCCTGCTGCCGCTCTTCTACGCTGCGCACGGCCTCGCGCTCGGTGAGATCGGGGTCCTCGCGGCCACCTATCCGGCGGTGTGGGGTGTCAGCCAGATCGGCACCGGCGCCCTGTCCGATCGGATCGGCCGGAAGGGACTGATCGTCACGGGGATGCTCCTCCAGGCGGGAGCCATCGGGCTGATCGCGGCGGCCACGACCTTCGGGGTGTGGCTGCTCGCGGCCTGCCTGCTGGGACTGGGCACCGCGATGGTCTATCCCACGTTGCTGGCCGCGGTGGCCGACGTCGCGGGTCCGTCGTGGCGGGGTGCCGCCGTCGGCGTCTACCGCTTGTGGCGCGACCTTGGGTTTGCCGTCGGCGCAGTGGTCGCCGGCGTGCTGGCGGACCGGGCAGGAATGCCGTTCGCGATTGCGGCCATCGGGGCCCTGACCGCCGCTTCGGGTCTCGCCGTCATGGTCCGCATGTCCGAGACGCGGCCAGGCTAGCGGGTCCACATGCGTCAGGACGCCGACGAGCCCGGGGGATGCGCCCCGGGCTCGCGGCTCAGTTCCGACGGCGGCGGTCGTCGGTATCGCGGATCTGCGAGAGCTGACCTGCGGCCGACTCACCGAGGTCCGAGGAGGAGCTCCGCGACTCCATCGGCCCGAGGTTGCGCCCCGGGCTCGCGGCTCAGTTCCGACGGCGGCGGACGGTGTGGCATCGATTCGGGAGCCCGACGCCTTCGCGAACCGGCCAGGAGGCCCATGCCCGCTCGCGAACCGTCCGCCCTCCGTCGGCGGTGGGGTATCGTGGATTCGCCAGGTCCGATGATGCTGGTGTCGGTCGAGGATTGTCAACCGTGTCGAAAAAACTCGACAGCTCGTCACGGCCACCGGCGAGGCGCGCCGGCGGCCCGCCGGCGGTCGATCTGACCATCGCGGTCTGGCCGACGGCGGATCTCTGCATGTCCGTCCTGGCGGCGGTCGACAAGCCGGCCCATCGGTCCCTCGACGCCCGGAACGGGTGGCGAGTCCGGGCCGCCGGGCTCGGTGACGACTTTCTCTCCGGCCTCGACCATTTCGGGCGGGAGACGTGGATCAACCTCCTCGGCCTGCCGCTGGACATTCCGGCGGCGCGGACGGGCTCGGGCTTCGCCGAGACGGTCCGGACGATGGTCCCGGAAGACCTCCTGCGCTACCTCTCGGGCTACTACCGGCGGGTGTTCCGGCGGGAGACACCGGCGGCGGTGATGGATTCCGCGATCGACGGCGACCAGGCTGCCCGACGGGAGTTCCGTCGGACGTCGTTCCCGGACCTGCCCTATTGGCGCGACACGCTCCGGCACCTCCTGTCGCGCGACCCCGGAGCGATCCAGGAGGAGTTCGCCGGCATCGTCGGGCGCTGGCACGCCGAGGTGTACGGTCCCGGCGAGACGGACTTCGTCGGCACCGCCGAGCGGTCCATGACGGCATTCCGGGCCGCCACCGACGGGCTTCCGCTCGAGCAGGTGGTCGAGCGCGCCGCGCCCGGCCTGACGTTCGTTCCCGAGGCCGGCCAGACGAGCGTCGTCCTGCTGCCGTCGGTCGCGGTTCGGCCGCTGTGGGCCGTGACCGATCATCGCAACGCGAACGTCTTCGCCTTTTCGGCGCCGCGGCCGGAGGGCGAGCACGTCGATCCGCCGGCGCGCCTGGTGGCACTCGGTCGGGCGATCGGCGACGAGACGCGCCTGCGGATCCTGCGCGAGCTCGCGACGAAGCCGGCCACGCCGCCCGATCTCGCCGACCGGATGGGGATCCCGCGGACGAGCCTCCTCCACCACCTCCGGATCCTGCGCGACGCGGACCTGATCGCCGTGAACGTCCACGACTCCGCGTACCACCAGTACCACGTCCGGGACGAGCACTTCGGCGAGATCGAGCGGCTGCTCGAGGACTACCTGGGCTGACCGAGCGGGCTCCTCGTTCGCGGCGGCGCCTCGTTCGCCGCGGCGCCTCGTCGGCGGCGCCTTGCGCGCGGCGGCCCCGCGGCGGCCCCGCGGCGGCCCCGGCAACGGGGCCCGCTGGCCCGGACCCTACTTCTTCCCGAACAGCGTCCCGAACACGCCCCGGATGAGGTCCTGGCCCAGCCGCGAGGTCACGACCCTGCCGGCGGTCCGGACGCCGGTGGCGATCATCCGGTCGTGGGCCCTCGCGTCCGCGCGGGCCTGCCTCGCGGCGGCGGCTCGCTCCCGGTCGGCGGCGCGCTGGGCGGCGGCCATCTCCCGGGCCCGGCGGGCGATCTCGCGCTGCTGCTGCGCCGGCGTCATCGTGTTGAGCCCTCCGGCCGTCGTCGGCGGCACCGCGGCGGTCGGCGCCGCCGCAGCCGCCTGCTGCGCCGCCGCCGCGGCGGCTGCCGCCTTCGCAGACGCGAGGCGCCCGGTGATCAGCTCGTAGGCGCTCTCCCGGTCGATCGTCTGACCGTACTTCGTGCTGAACGAGCTGGCCGCGATCCGCGCCTGGAGGTCGGCGTCCGGCAGGGCGGCCATGAGCGAGTCGGGCGGGATCAGGCGGGTCGCGGCGAGCGGCGTCGGGACGCCACGCGGCGAGAGCACGGTGACGAGCGCTTCGCCGGTGCCGAGAGACGTGATCGTCTTCTCGATGTCGTAGAAGTCCGTGATCGGGAACGTCCGGGCGGTCTTGCGCAACGCGTCCGCATCGTCGGCGGTGAACGCCCGCAGCGCGTGCTGGATCCGATTGCCGAGCTGGGCGAGGATCGAGGACGGGACGTCGGTCGGCGCCTGGGTCACGAAGTAGACGCCCACGCCCTTGGAGCGGATCAGGCGGGCGGTCCGCTCGATCTGGGCGAGGAGCGCATCGGACGCCCCGTCGAACAGGAGGTGCGCCTCGTCGAAGAAGAAGCACAGCTTCGGCTTCGGCAGGTCGCCGACCTCGGGCAGCGTCTCGTACAGCTGGGCGAGCATCCAGAGCATGAACGTGCTGAACAGGCTCGGCTTGTCCATGACGTCGCGCAGCTCGAGGACCGAGATGATCCCCAAGCCATCGGCGGTCGTCCGGAGGAGGTCCGCCACCTCGAACTCCGGCTCGCCGAAGAACGTGTCCGCGCCCTCCTGCTCGAGAACGACGAGCGAGCGCAGGAGGACCCCGACCGATGCGGGCGACATCCCGCCGTAGTCGGCCAGGATCGGCTTGCCCTCGTCCGACGCGAGGAACTTGAGGGTGGCCTCGAGATCCTTGAGGTCGAGCAGGGGCAGGTCGTTGTCGTCGCAGTACTTGAAGATCAGCGACAGGATCGAGGTTTGCGTCTCGTTCAGGCCGAGCACCTTGCCGAGCAGCAGCGGACCGAACGAGTGGACGGTCGCCCGCACCTGGGCGCCGATCCGGCCGGACAGCGAGAGGAACTCCGCCGGATGACCGGACGGTTCGAACGTCCAGCCGAGCGAGGCCGACCGCTCCTGGACCTTCGGGTTCGCGGCGTCGCCGGGCATCGCGATCCCGGTCACGTCGCCCTTGATGTCGGCCACGAAGACCGGCACCCCGGCCTTCGACAGCTCGCCGGCGAGGATCTGGAGCGTCTTGGTCTTGCCGGTCCCGGTCGCGCCGGCGATGAGGCCGTGCCGGTTCATCATCGAGAGCGCGACCTGCACCCGCGCCGCGTTGTCGACCTCGCCGTCGACCATCGGGCTGCCGAGGATGAGGGCCGGCTCGGCGAGCGCGTAGCCCTTGGTCATCTCGTCGCGGAAGGCCTGGTCCATCGATCGCTCCGGTCGCGGGGTTGGGCCGTTGGTCGGCGGGCGGCGGGGGTCTCGAAGCGTATCATCGGCTCCGAGCGTGACAGGGGAAACTCGAAGGAGGTCACGATGAAGATCGAGGACGTCGAGGGCATCGGGCCGGGCTTCGCGGCGAAGCTGAGTGCCGCAGGCGTGGCGACGACCGACGCGCTGCTCGAGCGGGGCGGTACGTCCAGCGGCCGGGATCGGCTGTCCGAGTCGACGGGGATCTCCGAGAAGCTGCTGCTCGAATGGGTCAACCACGCGGATCTCATGCGGATCAGCGGCGTGGGCTCGGAGTACGCGGACCTCCTCGAGGCGGCCGGCGTCGACTCCTGTGCCGAGCTCGCCCGGCGCAACGCCGCCAGCCTCGCGACGACCTTCCAGGAGCTCGATGCGGCCCGCCCGAACTGGATCCGCCAGATCCCCGGTGAGAAGACGATCGCCGGCTGGATCGAGCAAGCCGAGGGCATGACGAAGGTCGTCAGTCACTGATCCACCGCGTCCGAGACGGAGGGCACACCGATGGTCAGCCAGTTCCGCGAGTTCCTGCTCAAGACGAACGCCCTCGCCCTGGCGATCGGCGTCATCATCGGCACGGCGCTCGGGACGGTCGTGACCTCCCTCGTCAACGACATCATCATGCCGCCCATCGGCGTCCTCCTCGGCGGCGTCGACTTCAGCAAGCTGAAGATCGTCCTCAAGGCGGCCGTGGGCGGCGATCCGACCACCGAGGTCGCGATCCGCTGGGGCGCGTTCGTCAACGCGGTCATCGCCTTCATCGTGATCGCCTTCGTCGTCTGGCAGATCTCGAAGATGTTCATCAAGGAGGAAGCCGCGGCCGGGACGAAGACGTGTCCGTTCTGCAAGGAGCCGAACGCGCTCGACGCCACGAAGTGCCGGGCCTGCGCCAGCGCGATCTGAACGCCGGCACGATCTGAACGCCGGCACGATCTGAACGCCGGCCCGATCTGAGCGCCGGCCGCTGCTCGAGCTAGTCCTCGCGGGCGCGCGGGTACGAGCCGAGGACCCGGACCATCTCGGTCTCCGCGCGGAGATCGTCCAGGGCGGCGGCGCACGCCGGATCGTCGACCGCCGCGTCGACGTCGACCCAGAACACGTACTCCCAACGGGTCCGCCGGGCGGGTCGCGACTCGAGCGACGAGAGGTTGACCCCGCGCGCCGCGAACGCGCCGAGGCAGCGATGGAGCGAGCCCGGGACATTCCGGACGGCGAAGACGAGCGTCGTCCGGCGCGGTCCGTCGGGATCCGGACCCGCCGCGTCCCGCAGCCCATCGGGCGTCGCGCCCAGCCGGGCCAGGACCGCGAACCGGGTCCGGTTCTCCTCGCCGGCCTGGATGTCGTCGGCCAGGATCTCGAGGCCGTACAGGCCGGCGACGCGCGGCGAGGCGACGGCGGCGGCTCGCCGCTCGCGCCGCTCGGCGATCATCCGGGCGGCCCCGGCGGTGTTGTAGGTCGTCATCACCTGCCACTCGCGGGAACGCAGGAAGGCATCGGCCTGGACGAGCGCCTGGGCGTGGCTGTACACCCGCTCGATCCAGTCGAGCGATTGGCCGGGCAGGGCGAGCAGCGCGAGCCGGACCGGGACGGTGACCTCGCCGACGATCCGGATCTCGCGGTCATAGAACTCGGCGAGGAGGTCGTACGTCTCGCGGATCGTGCCGGCGAGCGAGCTCTCGATCGCGATGACGCCCCGCCCGGCCGTGCCGTCGGCGACGGCCTCGAACACGGCTCGCCAGGTCGGCACCGCCGCCCGCTCGCGCGCCTCGCCGAAGAACCCGATCACCGCCTCCTCGGAGAAGGCGCCGGGCTCGCCCTGGTAGACGACCTGCTTCCCGCTCGTCATCCGCGCAGTGTCGCCGATCGAGTGCCGTCCGCGACGGTTCGATCAAATGACAGCCACGTGAGCACTCGGTGTGCCATCGGTGCTCCGTCGGTCGAATTCCGGTTCATTCGACAGCCAGGACGGCAGTTGAACGTGGTTCCGCCCCGGGACAACGCGAACGCCGACGTACGGCAATCGTGGCCGTCGTATGAACGAACACAGTCCCGTCCGCGAGTGGTCAGGGTTCCGGTACGACCTCGAAACTGGACGGGTCCACGCCAAGCGTCTTCGCGATCAGGCCGCGTGCGCCGTCGGGGACGCCCAGGGTGTCGGGAACGTAGAGATGAACGCTGGACAACTCGCGCACCCGGACGTCGATCGCGGCCCCGCCCCCCTCCGTCGTGACGTGGAACACGAGCCGCTCGCCGTCGGCCAGCCGCCGGCGCGCCGCGGCGACCTGCCCTGACAGCACGCTGCCCGGGGCGACCGGCGCGGCCCTGGTCGCATCCTCTCGAGGCATCCTTGCCCTCGCTGGGCCGCGGCCGCCTAGTGGTTGAACCAGTCGGTCGTGTCGATCCGGCCGGCCTCTTCGTCGAGCTCGGCTCGTTTGGCCTTCGCCGCGGGCTCGGTGACCCGGGCCCGCTTGCGATTGCCGGCGGTCTCCGTGGCGCCCTGCCAATGCTCCTCCGCGAGGAGCTCGTTGACGGCGTCGATGTACGCCTCGATCGAGGCCGCGATGATGTTCGTCGACGTGATCTCGCCGACGTACCGGCCGCTGCTGCGCGGTCCGCCGGCGTCGGACGGCGGGGCGATCGCCACCGTCACCTTGCCTTCCGCGTCCGGGCCCTCGGCGACCGCGTGGACGTCGTACGAGAGCAGGCGGGGATGACCGGTGAGGACGCCGGCCAGGGCCCGGTCGACCGCGCGGAACAGGGCGTCGACCGCGCCGTTGCCCTCGGCCGAGGCCTCCCACTGGTGATCGCCGGCGGCGATGACGACGGCGCCCCGGCTGTTCGCGTTCGAGCCGGATGTCACCGTCCAGCGCGTCAGGTGGAGGGTGTCGGTCGGGCCGGGATCCGGCGTCTGGGTCGGGGTCGTGGTGTCGGCGGCCATCGGTCTACCTCCCGGTCGGTGACGTCGCGGGACTGACCGGCGTCGTCGTGAAATGTCGCTCGTCCCGGCGGCGGAGCTCCGCCCCGGATTTCCAGATCGCGTACTCGAGGGAATCGGCGAGGGCCTGCGCCGACGCCGCAATGATGTTCGTGTCGCTGCCCATCGTCGACCATTCGAGCTTCCCGTCGGACGAATCGATGATCACCCGCGTCCGGGCAGCCGTCGCCGAGTCGCCGTCGAGGATTCGCACCTTGTAGTCGTACAGGTGGACATCGTCGAGCTGTGGGTAGAACGCCCGGAGCGCCTTGCGGAGCGCGGCGTCGAGCGCGTTCACCGGGCCGTTGCCGTCGGCCGCGGTGTGGAGGACCTCGCCGTCGACCTGGACCTTGACGGTGGCCTCGGCGAGGAGCTCGCGGCCCGAGCGCTGCTCGACGAGGCACGTGTAGTCGACGATCCGGAACGGCGCCTCGTAGTCGGCCTGGTGGCGGCGGATCAGGAGCTCGAAGCTCGCCTCGGCGCCCTCGAACGCGAGGCCCTCGCTCTCGAGCTTCTTGACGAGCTCGCTCAGGACCTTCGGGTCGACGACGCCCTCGAGCTGGTGGCCGAGCTGCTCGGCCCGGATCCGGGTATTGGCGCGCCCACCGAGCTCCGACACGACGAGCCGTCCGACGTTGCCGACCGCCGTCGGCTCGATGTGCTGGTAGCTGCGCTCGACCTTGGCGACGGCCGCGCCGTGCACGCCGCCCTTGTGGGCGAAGGCCGACCGCCCGACGTAGGGCTGCCAGTCGTTCGGGCTGATGTTCGCGATCTCGGCCACCGATCGGCTGAGCTCGGTCAGTGCGGTCAGCGTCCCGCCGCCGGCCGGCACGAGGGCGTGGTCGGTCTTCAGGGCGAGGTTGGCGAGGATCGAGACCATGTTCGCGTTGCCCGCCCGCTCGCCGTAGCCGTTGATCGTCGCCTGGACGTGGCGCACGCCGGCGGCGACCGCGGCCATCGAGTTGGCGACCGCGAGCTCTGCGTCGTTGTGGGTGTGGATGCCCCAGGCGACCGGCGCGCCGGCCGCCTCGGCGTCGCCCTCGAGCGACGACCGGACGTCGGCCACGATCCGGACGAGCTCGTCGGTCAGCGTCCCGCCGTTCGTGTCGCACAGGACGAGCGTCCGGGCGCCGGCCTGTCGCGCCGCCCGCAGGGTCGCGAGCGCGTAGTCGCGGTCGTCGCGATAGCCGTCGAAGAAGTGCTCGGCGTCGTAGACGAGCTCGCGGCCGCGCTCGACGATGAACCGGACCGAGTCCGCGACCATGTCGAGGTTCTCCTCGGGCGTCGCCCCGAGGACCTCGACCACGTGAAGCAGCCAGCTCTTGCCGAAGATCGTGACGACGGGCGTCTCCGCGGCGACGAGCTCTCGGAGGTTGGGGTCGTTCTCGGCGGTGTTCGACCGATGGCGGGTCGATCCGAACGCGGCGAGCTTCGCGGTCTGCCAGGTCATCGACCGGGCGGCCTTGAAGAACTCGATGTCCTTCGGGTTCGAGCCCGGCCAGCCGCCCTCGATGTAGGGCATCCCGTACTCGTCGAGCATCCGGGCGATCCTGAGCTTGTCGGCGAGGCTGAGGGTGATGTTCTCGCCCTGGGTGCCGTCGCGGAGGGTCGTGTCGTAGAGGGTGACGGGGAGGTCGCTGGTCATCATCGGGTGGTCCTGCGTGCGGTGGCGGTCGTCGGGATCAGGTCCGGGCTGCGGCGGTCGCCCGCGCAGCCTCCGGAATCGCGATCCGCTCGACGATTGCCGCCGTCATGCCGGTCGTGCCGACCCGCCGGAAACCGGTCTCAGCGCCCGTGCCGCCGCTCGGCGGGACGAGGTCCGCGGTCCGGAACCCGTCGTCGAGGGCACCGCTCACGGCGTCCTCGATCGCTGCCGCCGCGTCCGCGCGCCCAAGGGAGAGGCGCAGGAGCATCGCCGCCGAGAGGATCGTCCCGATCGGGTTGGCGAGATCACGGCCGGCGATGTCCGGCGCGGATCCGTGGATCGGCTCGTACAGGCCGAACGTCCCGTGCTCGGTACGGCGCGCGCCGAGCGAGGCCGACGGCAGCACGCCGAGGCTGCCGGCCACCACCGCCGCCTCGTCGGACAGGATGTCGCCGAACAGGTTCTCGGTGACGATCACGTCGAAGTCGGCCGGCCGGCGGACGAGCAGCATCGCGCACGAATCGACGAGCTGGTGGCCGAGCGTCACGTCCGGGTACTCGACCGCGATCTCGTCCGTCACCCGCCGCCACAGGCGGGAGGTGGCCAGCACGTTGGCCTTGTCGACCTGGGTCAGGCGGCCACGACGCGTCCTGGCCTCCTCGAAGGCGAGCCGGACGATCCGCGCGATCTCGTGCTCGGCGTAGGGCAGCGTGTCGAGCGCGGTCCGGGCGCCGGGTTCGCCCGATGCCTCGGTCCGGTCGCCGAAGTAGATCCCGCCGGTCAGCTCGCGGACGATCAGGAGGTCGACGCCCGCCAGCAGCTCCGGGCGGAGCGGCGACGCCCCGGCCAGGGCCGGGTGGACGGTCACCGGCCGGAGGTTGGCGA
>DATNBW010000188.1:0-11162 GCA_035607275.1 Verrucomicrobiia bacterium
CGAGGGCCGGACGTTCAGCTATGTCCTTCACGACGGGTCGGGTGGCGGCCCCCTCCGAATCTCGGTCACCCAGAACGACGTCCGGGCGATCCAGCTCGCGAAGGCCGCCCTGTACGCCGGCGTCCGCCTGTTGATGGACCACGCCGGGATCGACGCCGTCGACGAGGTCCGCCTCGCGGGCGCCTTCGGCAGCCAGATCGACCCCTTCCACGCGATGGTCCTCGGCCTGATCCCCGATGCGCCGCTCGACCACGTCAAGGCCGCCGGCAATGCCGCCGGGACCGGGGCGTTGATCGCCCTGCTGAGCGCCGCCGCACGACGCGAGATCGAGGATGTCGTGCGCCGGGTCGAGAAGATCGAGACCGCGGTCGAGCCGCGCTTCCAGGAGCATTTCGTCGAGGCGATGGCCTTCCCCCACCGGACGGCGCCGTCGACCCACCTCGCCACGGTCACGGACCTGCCGCAGCGCGACGCGGGACCGGGCGGAGGAGGCGGGCGACCGGACGGTGGCGGTCGGCGACGACGGGCGGTCGTATCGGCCGCAAAGGAGGACCGATGACCGTCGAGGAAACGTCCCGCCAGCGAACCGGCGGACGCGCCGGCCGGCAGGCCGCCCGGGCCCGGACCCATATCGCTCGCGAACCGTTCCTGACCCGGACGCTGGCTCCGTTCGAGGTCTTGAACGACGAGGGCCTCTCGATCATCGAGCAGAACGCCGACACGATCCTCCAGGAGGTCGGCCTCGAGTTCCGCGGCGACCCCGACGCCCTGCATCTCCTCCGCGACGCCGGCGCCGACGTCCAGGGCGAACGGGTCCGGTTCCCGCGCGGGATGTGCCGCCAGATCGTCCAGGCGACCGCGCCCCGCCAGTTCACCCAGTACGCCCGGAACCATGACAACGACGTCGAGATCGGCGGCCGCCACACCGTCCTGGCCCCGAACTACGGCTCGCCGTTCGTCCGCGACCTCGACAACGGCCGGCGCTACGGCACGATCGAGGACTTCCGCAACTTCGTGAAGCTCGCCTACCTGAGCCCGTTCCTCCACCACAGCGGCGGGACGGTCTGCGAGCCCGTCGACGTGCCGGTCAACAAGCGCCACCTCGACATGGTCTACAGCCACATGCGGTTCAGCGACAAGCCGTTCATGGGCTCCGTGACGGCCCCCGAGCGGGCCCGTGACACGGTCGAGATGGCCCGGATCCTGTTCGGCGCGGACTACCTCGAGGACCATGCCGTCATCCTGTCGCTGATCAACGCGAACAGCCCGCTCGTCTGGGATTCGACGATGCTGGGGGCGGCCCGTGCCTACGCCGAGGCCAACCAGGCGACGCTGATCACGCCGTTCATCCTGGCCGGGGCGATGTCGCCGGTGACGGTCGCCGGGGCCGCCGCCCAGACGCTCGCCGAGGCGCTCGGCGGGATGACGTTCGTCCAGCTCGTCCGGCCCGGCGCGCCGGTCGTCCTGGGCAGCTTCGCGAGCTCGATGTCGATGCAGTCCGGCGCCCCGACCTTCGGCACGCCCGAGCCGGCCCTCGTCCTGTACGTGATGGCCTCGCTCGCGCGCCGGCTCGGGGTCCCGTTCCGCTCCGGCGGCAACCTGTGCGCCTCGAAGATCGCCGACGCCCAGGCGGCGTACGAATCGGCGGCGACGTTCCAGCCGACGATCCTGGCCGGCGTCAACTTCGTCCTCCACGCGGCCGGCTGGCTCGAGGGCGGCCTGGCGATCGGCTACGAGAAGTTCATCCTCGACGCGGACCAGTGCGGGATGGCCGCGGTCTTCGTCAAGGGCGTCGACCTGTCCGAGAACGGCCAGGCGCTCGACGCGATCCTGACCAACGGCCCCGGCCAGCACTTCCTCGGGACTGCCCACACCCTGGCCAACTTCGAGAACGCCTTCTACCGCTCGGAGATCGCCGACAACAACAGCTTCGAGCAGTGGCAGGAGGACGGCTCGCTCGACGCCGCGCAGCGGGCCAACGCGATCTGGAAGCGGATGCTCCGCGAGTACGAGGCGCCGCCGCTCGACGAGGGGATCGACCAGGCGCTCCAGGAGTTCATCGCCAGGCGCAAGGCCTCGATGCCCGATTCCGAAGTCTAGGGTCGCGACGCATGCTGTTCAGGCGTCGAACGTCGCTGGCGCCGCCCGCGCGGGAATCGCTGGCGCGTCTTCTCCGTGCCCCGACGTTCGAGCTCGTGCCGCTCAAGAACGCCCTCGACCAGGCGCGGTTCCTGCCGGCGGGAGTCACCGTCTCGGTCACGGCCTCGCCGGCCAAGGGGATCGAGGCGACGATCGCGCTGTGCGAGCAATTGCAGGCCCGCGGATTCCGGGCGGTGCCGCACCTCTCCGCCCGGATGGTCCGGGACCGCAGCCACCTCGCCGATCTCATCGCCTGGCTCGAAGGGGCGGGGGTGGACCGGGCGTTCGTCGTCGGCGGCGACGCCAAGGAGCCCGGCGCCTATCCGGACGGCCTGTCGCTGCTGCGCGACATGGCGGAGATCGGGCATCCGCTATCGGAGATCGGGATCCCGTGCTATCCGCAGGGCCACGCGTTCATCGCCGACGGGCCATTGCTCGAGGCGTTGCACGCCAAGGCGGCGTTCGCGAGCTACATGACGACCCAGCTGTGCTTCGACCCGGGCGCGATCGCGACCTGGATCGCGGTCCGCCGGGCAGAGGGGCTCGCGCTGCCGGTCCACGTCGGCGTTCCGGGCGTCGCCGAGCCGCACAAGCTCCTGGCGATCAGCGCCCGGATCGGCGTTGCCGACACCCACCGGTTCCTGACGAAGAACCTCCGGTTCGTCGCCCGCCTCGTCCGTTCCGGCGGCTTCTACCGCCCCGACGCGCTCCTCGAGGGGCTCGCGCCGCACCTCGCCGACCCGAGGGCGGGCATCGTCGACCTCCACATGTACACGTTCAACGCGGTCGACACGTTCGAGGCCTGGCGCCGCTCATACCTCGCGAAGCTGCTCCGGGCCGCCGCCGCCTGAGCACACGACGAGGCGCGTCAATGGCCGCGTTCCGCGCCCGGACGAGATTTCTTGCGCTCAGGCGAGACCCGCCTACAGGTCTCGGGTAGCGGCCGAATTTCTTGCGTTCAGGCGAGGCTCGCCTACACGGACGAACTTCACGGTGCCTGGTGAGCGCAGGCGGCGGGCCGGGCCGGGCGGCAGCGTCGACTCGTAGGCGACAGTCGCCTACGCGCAAGAAAACCGGGGGCCAATGAGCGTGCCCATCGGGAAACGGCCAAGGACGCTCGGCGACGTGCCGCGCTTGCTCAATCGGGCGGCCTTTGGCACCATGCGGAGCACAACTGAAGACGACTTATCCAGAGTGGCGGAGGGACCGGCCCGTTGAAGCCACGACAACCTACCGGCGATGCGCCGGCAAGGTGCCAATTCCGGGCAGGTTCTCCTGCACGATAAGGGACCTCTCCTTGGACCCTTCCGGCAGGAAGGGTCTTCTCGTTTCCGGTCTCGATCGCCCGATCCGTGCGGCGGCGTCACCCGGACGCCGAACGACATCGAGGAGCCGAGACCTTGCCGACCGAACTTCTTCGGAGCCCGACCGCCTGATGGCGGACACCTCCGGCCTGCCCCGGCCGCGCTTCCGCGCCCGCGTGGCGGCTCGGCCGCTCCTCGTCGACGGCGGGATGGGCACGCTCCTGTTCAGTCGCGGCGTGCCCCAGCGCGCCTGCCTCGAGGAGCTGGTCGTGAGCCATCCGGACATGGTCGCGGCCGCCCACCGCGAGTACCTCGAGGCCGGTGCCGAGCTGATCGAGACCCTGTCGTTCGGCGCCAACCGGCACCGCCTGGCGGCGTGGGGCCTCGAGGCCAGCGTCGGCGACCTCAACCGTCGGGCGGCACGCATTGCCCGCGAGGCGCGCGAGGTGAGCGGGCGCGAGGCGCTGGTCGGCGGGTCGGTCGGACCGCTCGGGTCGCCGGCGCGCGGCATGCCGGCGATGAGCGAGGCAACCGTCCGGTCCGTCTTCCGTGAGCAGATCGACGGGCTGCTCGAGGGCGGCAGCGACCTGATCGTCCTCGAGACGTTCTCGGACCTCAACCAGCTCGTCCTGGCGGTCGACGAGGCGCGTCGGGCGTCGGACGTGCCGGTCATCGCGTCGCTGACCTTCGGCGAGGAGCTCCGCCTCGCCGATGGAAGCAGCCCGATGGCCGCCGCCACGGCCCTCACCGCGGCCGGCGCGGACGCGATCGGGGTCAATTGCGGGGCCGGACCGGTCGCCTGCCTCGACGCCCTCGAGGCGATGGGCCGCTCGGCGGAAGGGGAGCCAGCGCGCTCGATCATGCCGAACGCCGGGCTTCCCCAACGGCTCGATGGCCGATTCGTCTATGCAGCGAGCCCGGAGTATTTCGGGACGGTGACGCCGCGGCTGCTGGCAGCCGGGGCGGGGATCATCGGTGGCTGCTGCGGGACGACCCCGGAGCACATCGCCGAGATGCGAACCGCGCTGGACGCCTTCCTCGCGGCCGCTCCGGCCGGTGGGACCGGTCCGGCCGGTGCGACCGCCGACGGGGCGGCGACATCACCGGACGGGGCGACCGCGGTCGCCCCGAGCCGGCGCGGGCCATCGCTCGTCGAACGGGCGTCCGCTGGGCCCGGTGACGACACGCCGCCTCCGACCCGGCTCGCGGAGCTCCTCGCCGCCCGGCGCTTCGTCGTGTCGGTCGAGATCGACCCGCCGCGGAGCATCCGGATCGAGCGGACGATCGAGGCCGCCCGGCTCCTGCGCGACGCCGGCGTCGACGTCGTCAACGTGTCGGACTCGGCGATGGCCCGGGTCCGAATGAGCGCCCTGTCGGTGGCGTTCGGGATCCAGCACGACCTCGACCTCGAGTGCCTCGTCCACTGCACGACCCGCGACCGGAACCTCATGGCGCTCGAGTCGGAGCTGCTCGGCGCGCACGCCCTCGGGGTCCGCAACATCATCGCCCTGACCGGCGACCCGCCGCGGATCGGCGACTACCCGACCGGGACCGGGGTGTGGGACGTCGATTCGATCGGCCTGATCGAGATCCTCACCCGCCTGAACCGGGCCGAGGATCCATCGGGCGCCTCGATCGGCCAGCGGGCCGGCTTCACGATCGCCTGCGCCCTCGATTCGACGGCCGCCGACCGGGCCACCGAGTGGGATCGACTCGAGCGCAAGCTGGCCGCCGGCGCTCACCTCGTCATGACCCAGCCGCTGTACTCGGTCGAGCAGGTCCAGGGAATGCTCGAGGAGGCGCATCGTCGGTTCGGGCCGGGCGGCTTCCCGGTGCCGCTTCTTCTCGGCGTGCTCCCGCTCGTCTCGACCCGCCACGCCGAGTTCCTCCACAACGAAGTCCCCGGGATCACGATCCCGGACGACGCGCGAGCGGCGATGCGGGCCGCCGGCGAGCGCGGGTCGGAAGTCGGGATCGAGATGGCCGATCGACTCCTCGCCGAGATGGAGGGCGAGGTCGCCGGCACGTACATCATGCCGAGCTTCGGGCGGTACGAGCAGTGCGCCGAGCTCGTCCGCCGGATCCGGGCGCGACATCCGGCCGTGGCCGAGGCGGTCACGGCGTGAGTGCGATCGCGCCGCCCGGCGCCGAGGCGCGCCGCGGCTCGCCGTTCGATCGCGCCTCCCGCCTGGCGGCGTTGCCCGGGCTCCTCCGCGAGCGGATCCTCGTCCTCGACGGGGCGATGGGCACGATGCTCCAGTCGTACGGGTTCGACGAGGCCGCCTTCCGCGGCGATCGCTTCCGCGACCATCCGCGCGATCTCCGTGGCAACAGCGATGTGCTGTGCCTGACCCAGCCCGAGGCGATCACGGCGATCCACGCCGGGTACCTCGACGCGGGTGCCGAGATCATCAGCACGAACTCGTTCACGGCGACGCGCATTGCCCAGGCCGACTACGGGTTCGACCCGGCGACGGTCCGCGACCTGAACGTGGCGGCGGCGCGGCTCGCGCGCGACGCGGCCGACGCGGCGGAGCGGGCCGAGCCGGATCGCCCGCGCTTCGTGGCCGGCTCCCTCGGCCCGACGAACCGGACCGCCTCGATGAGCGCCGACGTCGCCGATCCGGCGGCGCGCAGCGTGACGTGGGAGGAGCTCGCGACTGCTTACGGGGAGTCGGCCGCCGGGCTGATCGAGGGCGGCGCCGATCTCCTGCTCATCGAGACGATCTTCGACACGCTCAACGCCAAGGCGGCGATCTTCGCGGTCCAGTCGCTCTTCGACGAGATCGGCATCCGCGTGCCCCTGATCATCTCGGGGACGATCGTCGACGCCTCCGGCCGGACGCTGTCCGGGCAGACGGTCGAGGCGTTCTGGCACAGCATCCGCCACGCCGACCCGCTGATCGTCGGGCTCAACTGCGCCCTCGGCCCGCGCCAGCTTCGGGAGCATCTCGACGTCCTGTCGCGCGTCGCCGACAAGCCGGTGTCGGCGTATCCGAACGCGGGCCTGCCCAACGAGCTCGGCGGGTACGACGAGACGCCCGAGGAGATGGCGACGGCGCTCGGCGAGTGGGCCCGGCACGGCCTGCTGAACGTGGCGGGCAGCTGCTGCGGGTCCACGCCGGCCCACGTGGCAGCCATCGCCGAGGCGGTCGCCGGCCTGCCGCCCCGCCCGATCCCGGAGCCCACCGGCACGACCCGCCTGTCCGGGCTCGCGCCGCTCGTGATCCCGCCGCCGGGCAACGCGTTCGTGAACGTCGGCGAACGGACGAACGTCACCGGCTCCCGCAAGTTCGCCCGGCTCGTCGCCGGCGGTCTCGAGGATGAGGCCGTGGACATCGCCCGGGAGCAGGTCGCGAACGGCGCCCAGCTCATCGACGTGAACATGGACGAGGCGATGCTCGACGGGCCCGCCGCGATGACCCGCTTCCTGCGCCGGATCGCGGCCGAGCCGGACATCGCGACCGTCCCGGTCATGGTCGACAGCTCGAAGTGGTCGGTGATCGAGGCCGGCCTGCACCAGCTCCAGGGCAAGGGCGTCGTCAACTCGATCTCGCTCAAGGAAGGGGAGGCCGAGTTCCTCCGCCAGGCCCGCCTCTGCAGGCGCTACGGGGCGGCGGTCGTCGTCATGGCCTTCGACGAGCAGGGCCAGGCCGAATCGGTCGAGCGCCGGGTTGCCGTCCTCCGGCGCGCCTACGACCTGTTGACCGGGACCGTCGGCTTCAAGCCCGAGGACATCATCCTCGACGCCAACATCTTCGCGATCGCGACCGGCATGGAGGAGCACAACGCGTACGCCGTCTCGTTCATCGAGGCCGTGAAGCGCCTGAAGAAGGAGTTCCCGGGGACGCGGACGTCGGGCGGGGTGTCGAACGTGTCGTTCGCGTTCCGCGGCAACGACCGGGTCCGCGAGGCGATCCACTCGGTCTTCCTGTATCACGCGATCCGGGCCGGCCTCGACATGGCGATCGTCAACGCCGGCGTCCTGCCGATCTACGACGACATCGAGCCCGAGCTCCGCGAACGGGTCGAGGACGTCGTCCTCAACCGGCGGCCGGACGCGACCGAGCGCCTGCTCGACCTCGCCCAACGGTACGCCGGCGAGGCCGGCATGGAGCGCGCCGCCGAGGACCTCGCCTGGCGCGAGCGACCGGTCGAGGAGCGGCTGACCCACGCCCTCGTCGCCGGCATCGACGCGTACATCGCCGAGGACACCGAGGAAGCCCGGCTCTCGGCCGGCCGCCCGCTCGACGTCATCGAGGGCCCGCTGATGGCCGGGATGAACGTCGTCGGCGACCTGTTCGGCGCGGGCCGGATGTTCATGCCCCAGGTCGTCAAGAGCGCCCGGGTCATGAAGAAGGCCGTTGCCGTGCTCATCCCGTATCTCGAGGCCGAGCGGGCGGGCACCGGCAAGCGCTCCGGGACGATCGTGACCGCGACCGTCAAGGGCGATGTCCACGACATCGGCAAGAACATCGTCGGCGTCGTCCTCGGCTGCAACGACTACGAGGTCGTCGACCTCGGCGTGATGGTCCCGGCCGCCCGGATCCTCGACAAGGCGATCGAGATCAATGCGGACCTGATCGGCCTGTCGGGACTGATCACGCCGTCGCTCGACGAGATGGCCCACGTGGCCTCCGAGATGGAGCGCCAGGGGTTCACGATCCCGCTCCTCATCGGCGGGGCGACGACCTCGCGGACGCACACCGCGGTGAAGATCGCCCCGAACTACTCCGGGCCGGTCGTCCACGTCCTCGATGCGTCGCGAGCGGTCGGCGTGGCCGGCGCCCTCGTCCAGGAGGATCGCCGCGACGCGTTCGTCGCCGGCATCCGCGATGAGTACGAGACGGTCCGTCGCGAGCGGGCCGGCCGCCAGGCGAAGGAGAAGCGCCTGACGATCGCCGAGGCCCGCGCCAACCGGGTCCCGATCGACTGGTCGCAGGTCCGCCCGCCGCGCCCGACATTCCTGGGGCCACGGACGTTCGGCGATTACCCCCTCGCCGAGCTCGCCGAGTTCATCGACTGGACGCCGTTTTTCGCGACGTGGGAGCTGCGCGGGGCCTACCCCGCGATCCTCGACGACCCGCGGCTGGGCTCGGCGGCGCGCGACCTGCATCGCGACGCGCTCGCCCTGCTCGACCGCATCGTCGCCGACGGCCGGCTGACCGCGAACGGCGTCGTCGGCTTCTGGCCGGCCAACGCCGTCGACGACGACGACATCGCCGTCTGGCGCGACGAGAAGCGGTCGGATGTCCTCGCGACGTTCCGCACGCTCCGCCAGCAGATGGCCAAGCCGCCCGGCCGCCCGAACGTCGCCCTCGCCGATTTCGTCGCCCCGGCCGAGACGGGGCTGGCCGACTTCGTCGGCGCCTTCGCGGTGACCGCCGGCCAGGGCGTGGACGAGATCGTCGCCGAGTTCGAGGCCGCCAACGACGACTACTCGGCGATCCTCGCCAAGGCGCTGGCCGATCGCCTCGCCGAGGCCTTCGCCGAGCACCTCCACCAGCGCGTTCGGCGCGAGCTGTGGGGCTACGCTCCCGACGAGGCCCTGACGAACGCAGACCTGATCGCAGAACGATACGAGGGCATCCGGCCGGCCCCGGGCTATCCGGCGTGCCCGGACCACACGGAGAAGGCGACTCTGTTCGAGCTCCTCGAGGCCGAGGCGCGGGCCGGCATCCGCCTGACCGAATCGTTCGCGATGTGGCCGGGCGCGTCGGTCTCCGGCTACTACTTCTGGAACCCGGCGAGCCACTACTTCGGGCTCGGGCGGATCGGGCGCGACCAGCTGGCCGACTACGCGGACCGGAAGGGCATGCCGCTTGCCGAGGCCGAGCGCTGGCTGGCCCCCAACCTGGCCGACGACGGCGACGCCGAGACGGCCGAGGCCGCCGAGGACCCCGACGACTCGGAGGCTCCGCGGTCGACCGAACCGGGCTGAGGCAAGGGCACACCCGAGGACGAATGGATCGACGGGAACGGCCCGTTTGGGCCATGCGCGCTGCGCGTCCCGGGCCTAGGATGCCCCGATCCCAGCCAGGAGGACTCCGCGTGGCTCGATCCCGCCCGACGTCCGACAGCCCCTCAGGTCGACCGATCCGTCTCGTCGTGATCGAGCCCAGCGCCATCCTGAGCGCCGGGGTTCGTGAGGTCCTCGACGAGGCCCCGGGGATCGAGGTGGTCGGGTACGCGGCGACGGCAGGCGAGGCGGTCGAGCTCGTCGACCACGAGGCTCCCGACGTCGTGCTCGTCGACATGGCGCTGCCCGAGGCGGGGGCCACCGAGGAGACCCGCCGGTTGCATCGCGGCGCGCCGAATTCGGCGTTCGTGGTCATGGGCCCGGACGACGATGCGGGCATCATCGGTGCCGCCGAGGTCGGGGCCGTCGCCCGTGTCGGCGACACGGCGGATCCCGCCGAGCTCGTCGCCACGATCCGCCGCGCGGCCGGCGGCGAGGACCCGCTGAAGGACGAGCTCGTCGGGCGACACGACCTCGTGGAGCGGATCGTCGACGCGATGCGCGACGCCGTCCTCGTCGACGCCATCCCGACGCCGATCCTCACGCCGCGCGAGCTCGACATCCTGAGGCTCGTCGCCGCCGGCGGATCGAATCGGGAGATCTCCGTGTCGCTCGGCCTCAGCGAGCAGACGGTCAAGAACCACCTGTCCACGATCTTCCACAAGCTCGGCGTTCCGAATCGGACCCATGCCGTGATGTATGCGAGCCGTCAGGGCTGGCTCGACCTCGCAGAGGTCCCGGATCGCCGATCGGTGGTGGGCCCGGAGGAGTAGCTCGCGCGGAGATGCCCGCGGGACCGGGGTATCCTCGGGCGATGACGACCACCGAACCCGCCCTCGACTCCGGTGCCTCCGCCGCGACGGCCGACCTCCTCGAAGCCGCCCGGGCGATCCAGCCCGATGTCGTCGCGATCCGGCGGCGGATCCACCGTCAACCGGAGGTCGGGCTCGCCCTCCCGAAGACCCAGGCGCTGATCCTCGAGGAGCTCGCCAGGCTCGGGATCGAGGGGCGCCCGGGGCAGGCGCTCAGCTCGGTCGTGGCTGTCATCGCGGGCGGCCGGCCCGGCCCGACCGTCCTCCTCCGCGGCGACATGGACGCCCTGCCGCTGCGCGAGGACACCGGTCTCGACTTCGAGTCCGAGCTCGACGGGGCGATGCACGCCTGCGGCCACGACACCCACGTCGCGATGCTCCTCGGCGCGGCGCGCCTGCTCAACGACCGCCGGGCCGACCTGCCGGGCCACGTGATCCTGATGTTCCAGCCCGGCGAGGAGGGGCTCGGCGGGGCGAAGACGATGATCGAGGAAGGGTTGCTGGACGCCGCGGCGGCGGCCGGCGGCGAGCGCCCGACCGGCGCGCTCGCGATCCACATCTCGACCCGCTATCCGACCGGCGAGATCCACCTGAAGCCCGGCCCCGAGATGGCCGCGACCGACGTGATCCGGATCACGGTTCGCGGCCGCGGCGGGCACGCGTCCGCACCGCACACGGCCCTCGACCCGATCGTCGTCGCGGCCGAGATCGTGATCGCCCTTCAAGCGATGGTCACCCGCCGGATCGACGTGTTCGATCCCGCTGTCGTCACGATCGCCCAGATCACCGCGGGCGCGACGAACAACATCATCCCCGAGTCGGTCTTCCTGTTCGGGACGATCCGGAGTGTGTCCGAGACGACCCGGGCAGAGGTTCGAGCGGGCGTCA
>DATNBW010000189.1:0-12930 GCA_035607275.1 Verrucomicrobiia bacterium
GCCATCAGCGTCTTGCCCGTGCCGGGAGGGCCGACGAGGAGCACGCCGCGCGGGATCCGGGCCCCGAGCGAGTTGAACTTCTCCGGGTACTTCAGGAACTCGACGACCTCCTGGAGCTCGGTCTTGGCCTCGTCGACCCCGGCGACGTCGGCGAAGGTCACGACGGTCTTGTTGCCGAGGAACATCCGGGCGCGGCTCTTGCCGAAGCTGAGGGCCTGATTGTTCGTGCCCTGGGCCTGGCGCATCATGAAGAAGATGAACCCGCCGATGATCAGGATCGGCAGCAGCCCCGTGATGAGGATCGAGATCCAGCCGTTGTCCGGCGGCTGCTTGGCTTCGAGGGTCGGCAGCGGCTGCTTGCCGAGCTCGGCCCGCTTGGTCATGTCATCGAGCACCTGGTTGGCCAGCAGGCCCGGGATGATGACCGTGTCCTTGTGACCGTCCTTCGCGGTGACGGTCAGCGTCGAGCCCTCCTGCAGGACGGACACGACGCCGCCACTCTGGACGTTGTCGAGGAACTTCGAATACGCGACATTGGCATTGGGCGTCGTCGTGTTGACGACGGTCAGGACAACGGCGAGCGCGACGACCACCAGAAGCAGCATCACGATGCCGTTGCGGAAGAACCTGGGATTCAACGGAGCTTCCGGAACAGTGGCGCCGCAGCGCGGCGACCAGCGGGTCGAGTATAGCGTCGGTTCGTGACGGTCCCATGTAAGCGCCCGGCGGGGATGATGGAGGGCCCATCACCGGATTCGCGCGCCGGGGCGCTCCGGATGCCGCCAACAGCCGGACGCCCGGCGGACCCGCTCGCGGGATGCCGGGCGTCGATCAGGTCGTGGTGGTAGCGGAGGGCGGATTTGAACCACCGACCAAGGGCTTATGAGTCCCCTGCTCTACCACTGAGCTACTCCGCCGTGCGGTTGGAGTTTACCGAGCGCAAACGACACCGGCAACCAACGTCCAGGGATCGCGGACGGCCCGGGGGCGCGGCGGTCCCCGCGGTGCGGGTCGCGCGCGCGCATCGGCAAGGGCCTGTGGCCGCCTTCGCCACCGGCCGACCGTGGCACCTCGCCCACGGGTCCTGAAACTATCGGGCCATGGTGCCATCACGCAACTGCGGGCACCGTTGGTACCAAACCTGTTCCCCGACAGGGATCGAAACACGCCCGGTGGAAGAGATCACGAACCGTGACGCCCAACGTGCAACCCCGTTCGAGCCGTCGATTCCACGTCCCGCGGACCATGGCGCTCCGCTGACCCGCATGCGGACCGACATGACCGTGAGCGCGCGCCGGCCAGATCGCGCCGCCCTTCGCCATTGGGCGCGCAGGTTCACGACCTCGACGACGGGCACGGCGCGGGTCTGGGCCCTGACAATCCTGCTCGTCGCGATCGCCGCGGTCCTTCTCGCGATCGAGGTCCCGGCTGGTCAGCCGACGGCGCCCCCGGTCGCGTTGCCGTGGTGGCTGCTGGCGGTGCTGTTCTATGTGACCGAGTCGAAGGTCGTCCACCTCCACATCGGCCGGAGCGCGCACTCGTTCTCGATGAGCGAGATCCCGGTCGTGTACGGCATCTTCTTCTTCCGGCCCGGCGAGTTCATCGTGGCCCGCCTGATCGGGGCGGGCCTGGCGCTGGTCTTCAGCCGGCGCCAGCGATCGGTGAAGCTCGGCTTCAACCTCGCCCAGTTCCTCCTCTGTTCCGTCGTGACGGTCGGGGTCGTCCATCTCCTCGTCGACGTCGGCGCGGACTTCGGACCGCGCGCGTGGCCCGCGGCGTTCCTCGCGACCACCGCCGAGAACATGGTCGGCGTGTTCGCCGTGACCGCCGCCATCTCGCTGGCCGAGGGGGCCCTCCAGCACGCACGGATTCCGCGGATGCTGTTGATGGGCGCCGTCGTGTCGCTGACCAACACGAGCCTCGCCCTGCTCCTGATCACCGTCCTGTTCGTCGAGCCGGCCGCCGCGCTCCTCTTCGCGGTGCCGATCCTCGCGGTCTTCGTCGCCTACCGCGCGTACGTCTCGGAGCGCCAGCAGCACGAGGGCCTGGAGATGCTGTACGAGTCCACCCGGATCCTGCAGCGCAGCCCGCAGATCGACCAGGCCCTCGTATCCCTGCTCGATCACGCCCGACGGATGTTCCGGGCCGAGATCGCCGAGGCGTCGCTCCTCCCCCAGATCGAGGGCCAGGAGATCCTGCGGACGCGCGTCGGGCCCGGCGAGGCGGTCGACATGATGAGCCCGATCGGGACCACGCTGGACGACCCGCGCCTGGTTCGTTGCGTGGCCGAACGGCGGGCCTTCCTCGTCGCGGGCGAGTCGGCGCCGGGGCAGGTCGACGGCGGTCGCTTCCGGAATGCGATCTACGCCCCGCTCGTCGGGGAGTCGCGCCTCGTCGGCACGATCGTCGTGGCGAACCGGCTCAGCGACCTCACGCCGTTCGATGCCGACGATCTCAAGCTGTTCCAGACGCTCGCCAGCCATACCGCGATCGCCCTCGAGAACGGCCAGCTGGAACAGTCCCTCAGCTCGCTGTCGCGGCTCCAGGACGAGCTCCACCACAAGGCCTATCACGACGCCCTGACCGGGCTCGCCAACCGCGCGTTCTTCGCCCAGAGCGTCGCCCAGCGACTCGAGTCGGCCGATGCTTCCGGGCTGGTCCCGGTCGTCCTGTTCCTCGACCTCGACGACTTCAAGATCGTCAATGACACCCTCGGTCACGCGGCCGGCGACGAGCTCCTCGCGTCGGTCGGCGAGCGAATCCAGGCGACCGTCCGGTCGGGGGATCTCGCCGCCCGGATCGGTGGCGACGAATTTGCCGTGCTCCTCTGGGATACCCCGGAGATGCCCGTCGCACGGCGCATCGCCGAACGCCTGATCGAGGCCTTCGGGGCGGGCGCGCCCGAGGACGGTGCCGCCGCGAATGCGCCCGTGAGCATCGGGGTCGCGGCCGGCCACCCGGGCTTCGGGTCGGCCGACGAGCTGCTCCGGAACGCAGACGTGGCGATGTACTCGGCGAAGGCGCGCGGCAAGAACCGGATCGCGTTCTTCGAGCCCGAGATGGCAACGGCCGTCGCGGCCCGCCACACCCTGACCGAGTCGCTCCAGCGCGCGGTGGCCGCCGAGGAGTTCGTCCTCCACTACCAGCCGATCTTCGAGATCGCGACCGGCCGGATCACCGGCGTCGAGTCGCTCGTGCGCTGGATGCACCCGACGCGGGGGATGGTCTGGCCGGGCGAGTTCATCCCCGTCGCGGAAACGTCGGACCTGATCCTCGACATCGGCCGGTGGGTGCTGGTGACGTCGTGCCGGCAGGCCCGGGAGTGGCACGACCGCTGGCCCGAGCTGCGCGACCTGCAGATCAGCGTCAACGTCGCCGGACGCCAGCTCGAGCAGCCGGACTTCGTCGACCAGGTCGCCGAGATCGTTGCCTCGTCGGGCATCGACCCGACAACGGTCGTCCTGGAAGTGACCGAGACCACGCTGCTCCAGAACGCAGAGGACGCGATCGCCAAGCTCGAGGCGCTCCGGGGCCTCGGCATGGGCGTCGCGATCGACGATTTCGGGACCGGCTACTCGTCGCTGAGCTACCTCCAGCGCTTCCCGGCGACCGCCATCAAGATCGCCCGCGACTTCGTGGCCGTCGATGAGGTCGACACGGACAGCTGGGAGCTCGCCAGCGCCATCGTGTCGATGGGCCGGGCCCTCCGGCTGACGGTGATCGCCGAGGGCGTCGAGGAGCCGTTCCAGCTCGATCGACTGCGCAAGCTCCGCTGCGGTCGGGCCCAGGGGTACTACCTCGCCCGGCCGATCCCCGCGGAGGAGATCGAGGAGCTCTTCTCGCAGCCCCGGTCGGCGATCTCCTGGTCGCGAGCCGCCACGACGGAGCTCGTCGATCTGGCGTCTCGAGACAGCTCGCCGGCCGCCTGACGACCGCTCGGGGTCGTTGACGGCGGACACCGCGGCGCCACCCGAACGGGCTGTGCGGCGGCGCACCGAACAGGACCTTCGACCTATTTGGGCGTGGTCAACCTGGCCATAGCGTTCCGGGTGTCGACAGCCAGATTGGCCGTCGCAGGATCCGGTCTGAAACAGGGCAAACCCGCCGAGAGACGGGGACGCAAAGCCAGGGATCTTCGCCACCACGGCAAGACCGCCCGGTTGCCAGGAGCCGCATCAGCAAGCCCGCAAGGTGGACTTCGATGATGCAGCCCGAGTGCACAGCCTGGGACGACGCGAGGCACGCCTGCCGCCGCTGCGGTACCGGCCGGCCCCACGCGTGGAGCCTCCGATCGAGCGCCGTCCGATGACCCCGACCTTCGGCTGGAGTCTCGATGTCGCCGGCCGTCGCCGTCTGAGCGTCTTCCTGTCGACCGCCGTCCTGATCGCCGGATTCGGCGCCTCTTCCGTCTCCGCCGCGGGTTATGACGCCGCGGGCGATGCCAACTCGATGGCGTCGACGGCCGAGTACGCCGGCGCCGAGGCCTGGTGGGCCGCCGGCTACACCGGCCGGGGCGTCGATGTCGCCGTGATCGACTCCGGCGTCGCCCCCGTCGAAGGGCTCAACACTCCCGGCAAGCTGGTCTACGGGCCCGACCTGTCGCTGGAGTCCCAGGCACCCAACCTCGTCAATCTCGACACCTTCGGCCACGGCACGTTCATGGCCGGCCTCATCGCGGGCCGGGACTCGACGCTGACCGCGCCGTACGACCAGGCGCCGGCCTCCGCGTACCGGGGCATGGCGCCCGACGCCCGAATCGTGAGCCTCAAGGTCGCAACGGCCGACGGCGGGACGGACGTCTCGCAGGTCATCGCGGCCATCGATTGGGTCGTCGAGCACCGCAACGACGGCGACCTGCACATCCGCGTCCTCAACCTCTCGTACGGCACGAACTCCTCTCAGTGGTTCGGGGTCGACCCGCTGGCCTACGCGGTCGAGCGGGCATGGGACGCCGGGATCGTGGTCTTCGCCTCGGCCGGCAACAGCGGGTTCCAGGCCAAGGGCTCGTCCCCCGCCCTCGCGAACCCCGCGTACGACAAGCGGATCATCGCGGTCGGCGCATCGGACTCGATGGGCACGATGGCCCTGGCCGACGACACCGTGCCGGACTTCTCCGCCGCGGCGAAGACCGGATCGGCCCGCGCGCCCGATTTCGTCGCCCCCGGCGCGCACATCCAGGGCCTGCGCGTGGCGAACTCGTGGATCGACACCCACGTCGACGGCAAGACCGTCCTCGACGACCGGTTCATGCGCGGGAGCGGCACCTCCGAGGCGACCGCCATCGCCTCCGGAGCCGCAGCGCTCATCCTGAGCAAGTACCCGAACGCGACGCCGGACCAGATCAAGCGCATCCTGAAGCTCGGCGCGTACGAGATGCCGCTCTGCATGCGGGCCGGCACGGCGGGCTCCGGTGAGCTCCAGCTCGGTCCGATCCTCAGCGCCCCGCTTCCGATCTACGTCCAGACCGTGGCCCCGGGCACCGGAACCGGGACGCTCGAGGGAGCGCGCGGGTCCGATCACCTGACCCGCGACGGCGTCGTCCTCAAGGGCGAGCAGGACATCTTCGGCAAGGCGTTCGACTCGACCGCCATGGCCGCCCTCCAGGCCGCCGGCAGCTCGTGGTCCGGCGGATCGTGGAACGGCAGCATCTGGACCGGCTCCTCGTGGTCCGGCAGCAGCTGGTCCGGCTCCTCGTGGTCGGGCTCCTCGTGGTCCGGCTCCTCCTGGTCCGGCTCCTCCTGGTCCGGCTCCTCCTGGTCCGGCTCCTCCTGGTCGGGCAACAGCTGGTCGGGCTCCTCGTGGTCGGGCAACAGCTGGTCGGGCTCATCGTGGTCCGGCAACAGCTGGTCGGCCGCCGCCTGGAACTGACCCGACGCACCAACCCAGCCTGACCTCGCCGCGTCGACGACTCCGCCCCGCCTGATCCGACGGGGCGGAGTCGCGCGCGAAGCGCGCCGATCGGTGACCATGTCGGCTTCCGAGTCGATGCCGAGGTGCGGGCCCTGTGGTCGTCAACGCGTCAGATCTCCGCCAGCATTCGTGACGTCGTGACCGTCGAAGCCCGGCTCGATGCCGTCGGCCGGCCGGCCGGCCGACCCAGTCTCGCCGAGCTCGCCGCGACCGCGGTGTTCGGGATCGCCCTCGTCGTCTACGTCCGGACCCTGCTGCCCGGCGTGAGCGTCGGCGACTGGGCCGAGATGCAGTGGATCCCGGCGCGGCTCGGCATCCCCCACCCGACCGGCTACCCGCTGTACGTCCTGCTCGGCAAGCTCTTCAGCCTGATCCCGATCGGCTCGCTCGGATACCGGGCGGAGCTCCTGTCCGCGGTCGCGGCCGCGGGCGCGGCCGGGACGGCGGTCCTGATCGCGGCCCGTCTCGGTGCACGGCCGGTCATCGCCGCCGCGGCCGGTCTGTCGCTGGCGGTGACGGGCGAGCTGTGGCTCGAGGCGACGTTCTCCGAGATGAACGGCCTCCACCTCCTGCTGATGGCGGCGGTCATCCACCGGGCGATCGTGTGGCGGGCGGAGCGGCGCGACCGGGACCTGCTGCTGGGCGCGCTGCTGGCGGGCCTGTCGATGTCGAACCACCTGCTCTCGATCACGGTCGTCCCGATCGTCATCCTGTTCGTCCTCGCCGACGCGCGCACGCGCCTGCGCGAGCGGCCCGTCCTCATCATCCAGGCGGCGGGCCTCGTCCTGCTCGGGCTCACGCCGTATCTCTTCCTGCCCCTGCGTGGCCTGTTCGGCCCACCGGCGATCTACGGCCGGTTCCTCACCTGGGACGGCGTGTTCGGCCTGGTCAGCGGTGCGGATCTGCGCGGCCAGATGCACTTCACCTCGATCGACAGCGTCGTCAAGGCCTGGAACGACGTGCCGGCCGTGCTCGGCCAGTTCCGCGATCGCTCGAACATCGCGTTCGTCGTCGGCGCGCTGATCGGGGGCGCGATCCAGCTGGTCCGCGATCGCTGGCTGGCCGCGATGCTCCTGCTCATCGTCGCGGTCAACATCTTCTTCTTCACCAACTACGTCGGCGACCTCGACCACTACCTGCTGGTGACCTGGCTGGTGTTCGCGGTCTGGCTGGCGATCGCGCTCGAAGCGGTCGTCGGGTGGCTGGAGCGCCGGGTGCCCCGGATCGCGACGCCACCGGGGCCCGCGGTCCTCGCCCTCGTCCTGCCGATCGTCATCGCCGGCAACAACTGGGCGGCGTACGACGCCAGCCGGAACCACGACGGCGAAAACTTCGCCCGGGCGATCTTCGACCAGCTCCCCAGGGACGCCGTCCTGCTCTCGTACTGGGACGCGCTCACGAACCTGGGCTACGAGCACTGCGTCGAGGGCCGGCGGCCGGATGTCGCGCTCCGGTCGCTCGACGAGGCGGCGCGGATCGTGTGCGATCCGATCGAGGGCTCACTCGAGGACGTCGCGCGCGTGCGGCCGCTCTACGCCTTCTTCGTCGCGTCGAGCGAGCTCGACGCTGTGCGCGGCTCGTTCGACCTCGTCCCGGGCCCGCGGCTGGCGGCGCCGTACGGCAAGCGCGGGCTCGACTACTCCGCGATCCTGTACCACCTCGTACCGCGCCAGGCAGGAGCGCTGCCAAGCCAGGCGGGAGCGCTGCCGCGGCCGAGCCCGAGCCCGAGCCGCCCGCCGGCCTGATCGCACGGCGCCGCCGCACGGCACTTCCGCTCGCCGCCCGCCGCGAGCTCGACCTCAGACGGGGTCGCCGCGCATCTCGGCGGCGGCCCGGCGGACCGCCGCGACGATCGGCTGGTAGCCGGTGCAGCGGCAGAGGTTGCCGGCCAGGCCGTCGCGGATCGCCTCGTCCGACGGGTCGGGATCGCGGGCGATCAACGCGGCCGCCGAGATGAGCATGCCCGGCGTGCAGAACCCGCACTGGATCCCGCCGCCCTCGAGGAACGCCCGCTGGAGCGGATGCAGCGCGTCGGCGCTGGCCAGCCCTTCGACCGTCGTGATCTCGCGACCGGAGGCCTGGAGGGCAAGGTACGAGCACGAGTTCACGGGCCTGCCGTCGACGAGGACCATGCATGCCCCGCACTCGGAGTCGTCGCAGCCTTCCTTCGTCCCGGTCCGCCCGAGGTCGTCGCGGAGGACGCGCAGCAGCGTCCGTCCGGGCTCGATCATCGCGCTGAGCGGCAGCCCGTTCACGGTCAGCTGGAGCAGCTCGGGCACGGCTCAGACCTCCCGGCCGGGCGCCCAGCGCGAGGCGGGGATCGGGATGGATTCGCCACGAGCGCGAGCGGCCGCGGCGGCGAGGGTCCGGGCGACGACGACGACGAGCATCGCCCGGCGATAGTCGGCGCTGGCCCGGACGTCGTCGATCGGGCGCGCGGCGGCGGCGGCCGCCTCGGCGGCCACCCGGAACGTGGCGGCGTTCGCGGCCTCCCCGACGAGCGCGGCCTCCGCCTCGGGCGCGCGGACGATCGTCGGCGCGACGGACGTCAGGGCGATGACGGCCCCGGCGATCGAGCCGTTCGACGCGAGCGTGATCAGCACCGCCGCGCCGACGACCGCGATCTCCATCGCCCTCCGGTACTCGAGCCGGATGTAGGCCGAGCCGCTGCCCGGCGGCGGCGGCGGCACGATCACCGTCGTGAGGAGCTCGTCGGCGGCCGCCGCCGTCCGCCCCGGAGCGAGCGCGAGACTCGCGACGGGAACGATCCGCGAGCCCCGTCCCATCGCCCGGAGCATCACGTTCGCGCCCAGGCTCACGAGCGGCGCCGTCGTGTCGGCGGCCGGCGAGGCATTCATCAGGTTGCCGCCGATCGTGCCCGTCGCGCGCGTCGCGGGCGAGCCGACGATCGAGGACGCATCGGCGAGGGCGGACCACGTCGAGCGGACCTCGGCCGAGTCGGCGATCCATTCATGCGAGGTCAGGCTCCCCAGGACGAGCGCGCCGTCGACGACCGCATGGTGGTCGAGCCCGGCGATCCGGTCGATCGCGACGATCGACTCCGGCAGGGACTTGCGACCCTGGCGCGCAGCCACGACGAGATCCGTCCCGCCGGCGACCGGTCGCGCCGCCGCATCCGAGGCGAGGATTGCGAGGGCCGCCTCGACGGTCGTCGGGCCCGCGAACCGCTCGGTCATCGCGACGTCGCGCCGGCCGGTGCGGCCGGCACCGTCGCGCCGGTCGGAGTGGCGGTCGATGCACGCGGCCCAAGCGGCGCGTTGCCCTCGGCGGCGCCGTCGTCGCCGGTCGTGAGCGCCCGCCAGACGCGCTCGGGGGTCATCGGCAGGCGGCGGACCCGCGCGCCCGTCGCGGCCGCGATCGCGTTGCCGACGGCAGCGGCGGTCGGCACGATCGGTGGCTCGCCGACGCCCTTGGCGCCGCGGGGACCGCCGTTCGACGCGGGATTCTCGACGAAGTGGACCTCGATCTCGGGGGCGTCGGCGCTCGTCAGCAGCTTGTAGTCGAGGAGCGAGGCGTTGCGCTGGCGACCGTCCGCGCCGTAGACGGTGCCTTCGAGGGTCGCGTTGCCGAGGGCCATGACGACGCCACCGGTCATCTGGCCGACCGCGCCCGGCGCGTTGACGACGCGCCCGACGTCGGTGGCCGCAACGACCTTCAGGACGCGCACGAGCCCGGTCGCCCGGTCGACCCGGACGCGGGCCGCATGACAGAAGAACGTCGGCGAGGCGAACGCCTCGAAGCCGAACCGGCCGACGCAGGACGACGAATCGTGCTCCGGCAGTTCGGGCGGACTGCCGGAGCCCCGGCCGAGGAGCAGCGCGCCCGAATGGGCCGTCGACGCCAGCTCGGCGATCGTCACCCGGCGGTCCGGGCTGCCCGTCACGGCGACCGCACCGTCGGCCAGGACGAGATCGTCGATGTTCGCCTCGAGCGCCTGGGCGGCGAGCTCGAGGAGCTGGCGGCGGACCTCGCGCGCTGCGTCGACCACGGCCCGCCCGTTGTTGAACGTCGTCTGGCTGCCGGAGCTTCCGCCGTCGTACGGGCCGCTGTCGGTGTCCTGGTAGGTGATCGCGAAGTCCTCGGGCCGCATCCCGAGCTCCTCGGCGGCGAGGATCGGCAGGGCCATCACCGCGCCGGTGCCGTTCTCCTGGGCGCCGGTCACGATCCGCCCGCTCCCGTCGGACTCGATGCGGACGAACGCGCCGGACGGGCCGGGCATGCTGAACCACCAGCCGGATGCGACGCCGATCGCCTCGTCCGGCCCGAGCGGCGGGCCGGCCAGTGCGCGCTCCACGGCCAGCTCGAGCGTCTCCCGGGCGCCGTTCCCCTCGTGGCGCTGGCGGGTCGGACCCTCGTCGCCGTCCCGGACGAGGTTGCGCCAGCGGAACTCGACCGGGTCGAGCCCCACGCGGGCGGCGATCACGTCGTGATGCTGTTCGACCGCCCAGCAGGCCTGCGGTCCGGACGGCGCCCGCACGGACCCGGACGGCGTGCGGTTCGTATAGACGCTGAGGGCCTCGATCTCCAGGTCCGGGATGCGGTAGGGACCGGCGATCATCATCGCCGCGACCTGGCCGATCGCCGGCGTGTCGCTCGCGTACGCCCCACAGTCGAGGAGCAGGCGGGCCTTCCGGGCGAGGATCGTCCCGTCCGAGGCCAGGCCGGTCTCGAGGTCGACGACCATCGCGTGGGTGACCTTGTCGGGGGCGATGAACTCCTCGCGCCGGCTGAGGACGAGGCGGACGGGTCGCCGGGCGGCCCGGGCCAGGGCGGCGACATGCGCCTCGAAATGGAAGTCGCACTTCCCACCGAAGCCGCCCCCGAGATGGCTGACGACGATCCGGATCCGGTGCTCGGGCAGGTCGAGCGCGTCCGCCGTTCCGGCCCGGGCGGCGAACGGGACCTGGGTGCTCGAATGGATCGTCACCCGGTCGCCGGACCACTCGGCCGTGACGCTGTGCGGCTCGATCGGGACCGGGTGGGCCATGTCCGCGACGTAGCGCTCGCGGACGACGATCGGGGCGGTCGCCAGCGCGGCCGTGGCGTCGCCCTTGACGATCGTCGAGCGGCTGGCCAGGTTGCCGCCCGACACGATGTTCGGGTCGTGCCGGTACGCAGCGGCGTCGTCGTGGACCAGGGCAGAAGCAGCGTCGAGGGCCGCCTCGACGTCGAGGATCGGCGGCAGGTCCTCGTACTCGACGTCGATGGCGGCGACGGCCGCCGTCGCCGCCTCCGGGGTCAACGCGGCCACGGCCGCCACCACCTCGCCCTCGAACCGGACGACGTCCCGGGCGAAGAGCGTTCGATCGGCGACCAGCCCGTAGGACGCGTAGCGGCGATCCGGCACGTCGTCCTGGGTCAGCACGGCCAGGACGCCGGGCATGGCTCGGGCGCGGGTCGTGTCGAGGCGGACGATCCGGGCGTGGGCCCGACCGGCCAGGAGGAGACGGGCGTGGGCCAGTCCGGCAACGGCCAGGTCGGCGGTGTAGCGCGCCTGCCCGGTGGCCTTCGCCTCGCCGTCGGCGCGGATCCATGGCGGACCCGCGTCGGTGGGCTGCGCGTCGCGTCGATTCGGCTCGGTCACGCGCGCCTCGTCCTCCTCGTCGGCCTGATGATCGACCGAGCATACGGGCTGGATCGGTGCATCGGCGAACAGGCTCGCAGCGCGGATCGGCGGATCACGGCCCCGCGACCCGCCGGCGCCTTGCCGGCGACCCGCCGGCCCGGACCCCAGCGCACCCACCCCGACCCGACGACGACCGGGACCATCGAGGCGTCCCGAGCCAGGACCGTGCCTCGGAGCACCGGCGCGCCGATGCACCGTCCTGGCCGGCGCGAGCCGGCCCCGGTACGAATTCGCCCCTCCTGGAGGTGGCGCGGGCAGCCTACGGTTCGGACCCGTCGCCCGCCGCGCATCGCGAACCCGCCCGGGTGATGCGCGGCGGCGGCCAGGCCCCGTCCGATCGGTGCGGCGCCTGCCGGAGCTCCTACGCGACCTCGGTCAGGCTGCCCGTCTCGACGTCGAAGATCAGGCCGTGGATCGGAACCTTGCGGACCCACGGGTGAGCGCGGAGGCGGTCGACCTGTTCGCGGACCGATGCCTCGACGTCGGGGAACGACCCGAACGCCAGGTCGAGCCGGCGTCCCGTCCGGGCGGCGAGGTGGTCGCGCATCTCGTCCTCGTCGGCGCCCTCGAGCCCGCAACCCGTGTGACCGATCACGAGGACCTCGTCGGTGCCGAGGCGCTCCTGGCTGACGATCAGCGAGCGAATCGCGTCATCGGTGGCCAGGCCGCCGGCGTTCCGGATGATGTGGGCGTCGCCCGTGCGCAGGCCGAGCGCCTCCTCGACGTCGAGCCGGGCGTCCATGCAGGCGATGATCGCCAGTCCGGACAGGGGCGCGGCGGTCAGCGACGAGCGGTCGAACGCCTCGACGTAGCGCCGGTTCTCGTCCAGGATCCGGCCGTACTCGCCCACCCCGTGTCCGGCGGGCTCCCGATCGGTCACCGGCTCACGCGCGCGTCGGCGGTCCGCTGCCGCGGCCGAAGCGATCGACGATCTCGCCGATCGTCATCTCGCCGTAGCGGTCCGCGAGCTCGCCCCGGGCGATGCGCCACATCGTCCGCAGCGGTCGCGGACCGGCCCGGTCCAGCTCGCCCAGGCGGAGCGATCCGAACCGCTCGATGCCCGGGATCGACGCGAGGTCCCGGGCCAGCCGCTGGGCCGCGACGTTGACCGTCGTGTCGCGCGTCAGCCCGGCCGCGGCGGGCGCCGAACGAAGGGCCGAATCGGCCGCAGCCGGTGTGGCGCGGAGGGTGTCGCCAGTCCCCTGGGCGGCGCGCCGGACCGTCTCGTCGACCCGGTCCATCGCGGCCCGCGTCGCCGCTTCACCCGCGGCGACGGCCGCGCCGGCCGCAGCGGCCTGACGCGAGGCGGCCGTCGCAGCGTCCTCGACGATCCGCCCGCCGGCCGCCGCCGCATTCGCGACCGAGCTCGCGGG
>DATNBW010000192.1:0-14260 GCA_035607275.1 Verrucomicrobiia bacterium
GACCGCTCGGGCGAGCGCGGCCGAGGCATCCGTGGCCGCGGCCGAGAAGCGCGCTGCAACCCGGGCCGCGATCGTCGCCAACCAGGGCGGCTGACGCAAGGCCCTCGCTCGCGCTCTCGCGGCCGAAACTTCTCGTGGAGCGGGCGTATCGGTCCGATTGGCCGCAGGTTCTGTCGACCCGGCCCGTCCGGCGGGAATCAGTGACCGATTCGCGCCGATTCCTGCCGAATTCCGGGTCGGCTTCGGGCGACCGTGTGGGATAGGCCCATGGGGCGGGAATCCCGTGATCGCAAGGGCGGGGCCTCCAATTGAGACCCATTCACACCGAGTGTGGACATGCGACCCTCGGACCCGATCGGTCGCACGACTGATCCGGGCCTCGGGACTGGCGCCAGGCACCTTGACGCCGGGTTTGGACGCCTCCATTATGATACTTGCAAGTAGCATGTATTGAGACGAGCGATGGATCTCTGCGTCAGGCGAGGACGAGCGCTCCCTGAGCCGGCAGCTCGATGACCGCGCCGCCCCCGCCCTCGACGACCCGCCCCGCGGCCACCTCGGGCAGCGCGACCGGCGCGAGGCCGGCCAGCAAGGCTGGGTCCACCGCCAGCCGCGCCGGTTCCCGCCCGCTGTTGATCACGACCAGCGCCCGCTGTGCGTCGGCCTCCCGCGCGAGCGCGATCGCGTGGCCATCGGCTGCCACGACCCTCACGATCCCCCGGCGCAGCGCCACATGGTCGCGCCGGGCGTGGACCGCGGCCCGGACGAACGCCCGCATCGCGAGCGCCGCCTCGTCGGCCACGACCGGATAGCCGCGCCGGCAGTCGGGATCGGGACCGCCCTCCATCCCGAGCTCGTCGCCGTAGTAGATCGACGGCGTCCCCGGCAGCACGAGCTGAAGCAGGGTGGCAGACGGAGCGCGCCGAGGTCCCCGGCCAGGCACGTCCGTGCCCGCGGCGCGTCGTGGCTCCCGATCAGGTTGTACTGGACGCTCGTGGTCGCCGGCTCGTACAGCTCGAACAGGTGCCGGACGCGCTCGCCGAACCCCGGCCCGTCGAGGGCCTTGAGGAACCGCCGGTAGTCGGTCTGGCCGTCGATCGCCGCCTGGTCGAGCCGGCCGGCGCTCGCGAACCCCAGGATCGCCAGCCCGAGCGGGTAGTTCATCAGCGCATCGAACCGGTCGCCGCGCAGCCATTCGGGCGACTCGCGCCAGATCTCGCCGACGAGGTAGGCGTCCGGGCGCACGGCCTTGACCCGGCGCCGGAACTCCGGCCAGAACGTCGGGTCCTCGATGTCGGCCGGGACGTCGAGCCGCCAGCCGTCGATCCCGAACCGCAGCCAGTGCTCCGCGACGCTCAGCAGGAACTCGCGCGTGGGCGGGTGCTCGACCCGGAGCTTCGGCAGCGACGGGATGTTCCACCACGATCGATAGCCCGCTCGGAGGTGATGGCCCTCGGGGTCGCCCAGGGGATACGGGTCGATCCCCCGCCGGCCGTCGAGGACGTCGGGATCGAGGTAGAACCAGTCGCGGTACGGCGACCGGGCGCCGCTCTCGATCACGTGCTGGAACGGGAAGAACCCGCGGCCCGAGTGGTTGAACACGCCGTCGAGCAGGACCCGGATTCCGCGCTCGTGGGCCGCGTCGAGCAGGGTCCGGAGCGCGGCCTCGCCGCCGAGCAGCGGGTCGACCGCGAAGTAGTCCGACGCGTTGTAGCGATGGTTCGACGCCGCCGTGAAGACCGGGTTCAGGTAGAGGCCGCTGATCCCGAGGTCGGCGAGATCGTCGAGCCGGTCGACGAGCCCGTACAGATCGCCGCCCTTGTAGCCGGCCTGGGTCGGCGGCTCGTCCCAGTCCTCGAAGCGGCCCGGCGCCGGGACCCGACCGCTCCGGGCGAAGCGGTCCGGAAAGACCTGGTAGAAGACGCTGTCGGCGGCCCAGGCCGGGACGTCGACCGCGGGCCGCTCGTCGTCGCTCATCGGCCGAGCACGATGACGACCGACGAGCGGGCCGGGATCTCGGCGACGGGCCGGTAGGCGCTGAACCCGCCGGCCGCGGTGATCGCCGGCGCGTCGACCGGCCCGCTCCCGAGCGCCAGGGACACCTTCGGGCTGCCGCACAGTGGCCCGCCGGCGAGGGTCAGGGTCGGGGTGGCCGGCGTCGTCGCCACGTTCGTCAGGACGAGGGCCGTCTCGGTCGGGCCGACCCGGAGGGCCGCGACGACGCCGGGTGCGTCGCTGTCTACCGCCGTCCACGTCCCGCTCGACAGGGCCGGGTGGGCGCTCCGCAACCGGATCAGGTCGCGGTAGTGCGAGAGGAGCGACGCCGGATCGGCGGACTCCGTGGCGACGTTGACCGCGGGCGGATCGTCGGACAGCGCCTCCCACGGCGCGTGGGTGCTGAAGCCGGCGGCCGGCGTCGAGTCGTTCCAGCGCATCGGCGTCCGGATCCGCTCGTCGGGCTTGGCGCCGTTCATCCCGATCTCCTCGCCGTAGTAGACGAACGGCACGCCCGGTCCGGTGAGGAGGAGGTCGGCGGCGACGCGCAGCGCGCCCGGGTCGCCCTTGACCTGGTTGGCGACCCGGTCCTGGTCATGGTTGGTCAGGAACGCCCCGAACCCGCTCGATGACGGGTAGAGGGTCGTGATCGTCGCGAGGGCTCGCTCGACCGAGCTCCCGTCGCCCGACTGGACGGCAAACACCTCCGTGCTCGCGAGGGCAAAGTCGAATGTCAGGTCGAGGTCATCGGGGACATAGCTCGAGCTGTTCTGGGGCGTGTCCCAGACCTCGCCGAGGAGCAGGGCGCCCGGGGCCCGCTGCTCGATCGCGCCGCGGAACGTCTTCCACCAGGCGTGGGTCCCGGGCGTGTTCTCGAGGGTGGCCCCGTCCTCGATCAGGTACTTCGCGGCATCGAGCCGGAAGCCGTCGACGCCGACGTCGGTCAGCCAGAACGTGGCTTCCGCGGTGACCTCCGCGGTGACGGCCGGGTTCGTCAGGTTGAGGTCGGGCAGGTCGGCGCCGAACTGGGCGTAGAAGAAGCGCTTGCCGTCGCGCTGCCAGTTCGAGCCCTGCGGGCTGTCCGACCAGACGTACCAGTCGGCGTACGGCGCCTTGCCCGCGGCGGACGCGACGAACCACGGATTCTTCGACGAGGTGTGGTTGAGGGGCAGGTCGAGGAGCACGGCGATCCCTCGTTCATGCGCGGCGGCGACGAGCGCACGCAGGTCGGCAAGCGAGCCGTAGTCCGGGTTGACGGCGCGGTAGTCGGTGACGTCATAGCCGTGATAGGACGGCGACGGGAAGGTCGGCATCAGCCACAGGCCGGTGACCCCGAGGTCGGCGGTCGTGGCCGGGTCGCCGTCGTTGAGGTAGTCGAGCTTCGCGGTCAGCCCGGGCAGGTCGCCGATCCCGTCGCCGTCGCTGTCGGCGTAGCTCCGGACGAAGACCTCGGCGAACACGCGGTCCCGCCACCAGCCCGGCTGGTCGAGCGAGGTGATCGGTGGGGCGACCGGCGGGATCGGCGGACAGGTCGGCGGGGCGCCGCCCACGGGCGCCGACCCATCTGCCGACGCCGAGCCGCGGGCAGCGGACGCGGAAGCTCCCGGCGATCCACCGCCGGGTGGCGGGGTCGCCGAGGTGCCGCAGGCCGCCAGGAGGAACCCGAGGACGAGGGCGCCGGCGCGGACGCTCGACCTCAGCCCTTGACCCCGCCGACGGTCAGTCCGGACACGATCCAGCGCTGCAGGAGCAGGTAGACGATCATCACCGGCAGGGCGAACAGGACGGCGAACGCCGCGAACGTGGACCACGGCGTGCTGCCGGCGTACTGCCCGACGAGCGCGTTCAGGGCGATCGCGAGCGTCCACTGGCTGGGGTCGCCGACGACGAACACCTGGGCGAGGATGAACTCCGTCCAGCCGGCGATGAAGCCGAACAGTGCCGTCACGGCGAGGACCGGGGTCGACAGCGGCAGGATGACCCGGACGAACGTCTGGAACTTGGTGGCGCCGTCGACGACGGCCGCTTCCTCGAGCTCTTTCGGGATCGTGTCGAGGTAGCCCTTCATGTTCCAGATCGCGAATGGCAGCTGGGTCGACGTCACGGCCAGGGCGACCCCGAGCAACGACCCGCCCAGCCGGAAGTTCCCGAACGAGATCCGGTTCAGGTTGATGTACAGGGAGCCGACCGTCGCGACGGCCGGGAGCATCAGGACCGCGAGGATCAGGAGCATCATGAACTCACGGCCACGGAACTTCATCCGGGAGAAGGCATACGCGGCCATCACCCCGAGCCCGACGCTGAGCACCGAGATCAGGACGGCGAGCGTCAGACTGTTCAGCGCGAGCTGGATGAACGACACCGGGTTGAGGGTCGGGCGGGCGATGACCCGGGCGTAGGCGTCGAGGTTCGCGCCGGGCGGGATCAGGCTGTCCGGCCGCGAGATGTTCCGGGGATCGAGCGACATCCCGACGATCCACACGATCGGGAACAGCACGGTCGCCGCGATCGCAATGCAGGCCAGCTGGAGCAGGATCTGGTTGGCCGGCTTCAGCCGCCGGCCACCGCCGGTTCGAGCCTGGCTGATCGGCTTGACCTTGACGTTCGTCGCGAGGACGACCCTCGGGGCGGTCATGACTCGAGTCTCCCGTTGATGGGCAGGCGGACGAGAGCGGGGCGAACGTTGGCGGTCATGCGTCGAAGCTCGCAGTCGCCCGGCCCAGCTTGTTCGTGATCAACGTGACCACCAGCAGGATGACGAACTGGAAGATCGCGAACGCCGCTGCGACCCCGAACAGGTGCTGCTCCTGGACGAGCCGGTAGCTGATCGTCACGAGCAGCTCGGTCTGGCCGAAGGGACCGCCGCCGGACATGAAGTACGACAACGTGAACAAGTTGAACGTCACGACAAAGCCATAGATCGCGAACGGCAGCATCGCCGGGCGCAGGAACGGAAGCGTGACCGTTTTCAGCCGTTGCCAGTAGCCGGCGCCGTCCATCTCGGCGGCCTCGTACAGGTCCTGCGGGATCGACTGGAGCGCACCCGTCGCCACGACGGAGTTCAGCGGCCAGCCGAGCCAGATGTTGGCCGCAAGCAGCGCGAAATACGCCAGCGGCAGGACGAGCGGCCCGGCGGTGAGGATCGGGTTCGGTTCGTTGAGCCAGTCCAGCGTGAACGGCGGGAGCTTGAAGAGGACGCCGATGGTGCCGTTGATCGCCTGGTTCACCGCGCCGAACTGCGGGTCGAACATGTTCCGCCAGACCGCGGCCACGATGATCGGGGGGATGGCGATCGGCAGGATGTAGACGGCCCGCCAGAAACGCTTGAACCGCAGGCCATTGACGTTGAGCACCAGGGCGATCGCCACGCCGATCACGACGTGGATGACGACGTTCGTGAACGCCCAGAACAGGTTGAACGTCAGGACCCGGATGAAGTCGAAGTTCGGGATGACGATGTTGTTGTCGAGGATCCGGAAGAAGTTTTCGGTGCCGACGAACGGAGCAGCCGGCGCCCCCGGCCGGAGGTTCTTCAGGTCGAAGCTCGTGAACGAGATGTAGATCTGGAAGACGAGCGGGTAGAACGTGATGATCGCCATCACGAGCAGTGCCGGCAGCAGGAACAGGTAGGCGGTCCGCGTGTTCTGGGATCGTTGCCGCCAAGATCGGCGCGGGGTGGCCACCCCGGCTGCAACCGCGGTCATCGCGGGTCCTCCTCATCCATCGGGATCGATCCTGCTCGGGCTCGAGGGTGCGGTTGGGGCGCCGGGGAGATCCCGGCGCCCCTGGAGCGCCATGCGGGAAGAGTAGCGGGGTCGTCGACCCCGCTACATCATCCGGAGTGCTACTTCTTGTTGGCCTTGTCCATCGCGGCGCAGGCGTCCTTGACCAGCGTGGTCGAGTCGGTGCCCTTGTCGATGGCCGCCGCGAGGGCGTTGCCGAAGTTGCCCCAGTAGTTGTTGAGCTCGACGGCCGTGGGCCGCGCGAAGCCACTGGGCATCAGGGCCGAGAACGCCTGGGCGATCGGATCGGTCGGCTTGAGGGTCGTGTTCGCCGGCAGGTGCCCGGCGTCCGCGAAGATCTGCTCGTTCGCCGGGAGCAGGAACTGCAGGGCGAACGCCTTGGCCAGGTCGACGTTCTTCGACGAGGCGTTGATGTAGAAGCCGTCAGGTGCCGTCATCGGCGCCCACTCGCCGGTCCCCTTCGGGCCGGCCGCGACGGCCAACTTGTCGCCGAGGGCCTTCTTGAGGTCGCCGGACTGCCACGGGCCGTCGATGAACCCGGCGATCTTGCCCGAGATCAGGTCGGCCTTGGCGTCATTGTCGTTCTGGTAGAACTTCATGCCCGCGGCCTTCATGTCCTGGAGCCACTTCAGGGCATCCGCCACGCCGCCCGCGGTGGCTGCGCACTTGCCGTCGTCGGCGAGGATCTTGCCGCCGAAGGTCGAGTACAGGCCCCACAGATAGTAGGCGCCGCCGCCGTTGGCGCCGTAGACCCAACCGAGCTTCGAGGCGTTGGCCTTCCAGTCGTCGATCGTCACCGGTGCGCTCGTCAGGACGGTGTTGTTGTAGAAGAGCTCGACGGCCTTCATCGACTCGGGGATCTCGTACATCTTGCCGTCGACGGTGCTCGCGGTGATCGCGACGTCGGACGTGTTGTACGGAGCGGCCTTGAGGGTGTCGGCCAGGTCGCTGACATCGACGAGCAGGTTGTTGCGGGCCTCGCTCGGGAGGCTGTCGTTCGGGGCGATGTACATGTCGGGGCCCGAGCCGGCGGCGGCCTGGGTCTCGAAGTTCGTGAACAGGTTGTTGAACGGGACGTCGGTCACGTTCACCGTCAGGCCGGGGTTGGCCGCCTTGACGTTGGCGACGATCTTGTCGAAGGCGTCCTTCTCGCTCGTCCCGGACGCGCCGTACGCCTCCCAGATCGTGAGCGAGCCGCTGAGCGGAGCGGCGGACGCTCCGCCGCCGGACGCGGCGGGTCCGGACGCGCCCGGCTGGCTGGCGGCCGGCGGCTGGCTGGCCGCCTGGCTGCCGGGAGCGGTCGAGCCGCCACCGGAACAGGCGCTGACCACGATGGCCAGGCCCGTGAGGGTGCTGAGCACCCGAAGCTTGCCGTTCATGTTCTGTGAATTCTCCTCCTGGTTGATGGATGGCCGGCTGGGCCGGTCCGTTTGCCGCCGTCTGAGCGGCGGAGCGTCCGTTCGATCGCGACGGCGACCAGCGGTCGTGGTCCGCGACTCGTCAGGCTGACTTCGGTCTGCCCGCCGTCACCTCCTGCCTGCCTGCGACGCGGGTCCGGTCGACGACCGGATGACGAGTCGCGTCTCGAGCCGGCGGTGGACGGGGGTGGCATGCCCGCCCTCCATCACCGACAACAGCAGCCGGACGGCCGCGTCACCCTTGCCTCGAACGGGCTGGTGGACGGTCGTCAGGGGTGGATCGGTCGACGCGGCCAGGTCGACGTCGTCGAACCCGACGACGCTGATCTCGCCGGGGACCGAGCGTCCCCGCTGGTGGATCGCGCGGATGGCGCCGATCGCCATCGCGTCGCTCATGGCCAGGACGGCAGTCGGCCGGCGGCCGGCGTCCCACAGCCGATCGAAGGCCTCGTTCCCGCCATCGATGCTGGCCGACCCGACCGAGATCGCGTCAGCCGCCAGGTCGATCCCCGCCTCGGCGAGGGTCTCCTGGTAGCCACGCAGGCGGCGCTCGACGACGCCATGTCCGCCGCTTCCGGGCGAACGCGGGCCGTCGATGGCGAGGACCGCCACGTCCCGATGGCCGAGCTCGACGAGGTGGCTCGCGGCCAGGCGCGCGCCGCCTTCGTCATCGACGTCGACCGAGCTCGAGCCGCCGGTCGTTGCCGAGTCGACGAGGACCATCGGCAGGCCGGCCCGCCGGATCTCGTCGATCTCCGGATGGTCGTCGGTCAGGCCGATCGCGACGACGCCGTCGACGGTCGCCCGGTGGATCGCCCGCGACAGCGAGCCATGCAGCGGCGAGATGAAGTGGAGCCCGTAGCCGCGCTCCTCGGCGACCGCCGCAATGCCCGCGCTGAACGCGCCGAAGAAGGGGTTCGTGAAGATGACCGACAGGTCCTGCGGGGTCAGGACGCCGATCGAGCCGGTCCGGCGCTGGGTCAGCATCCGCGCCACCGGGTCCGGCCGATAGCCGAGCTCGTGGGCGATCTCGAGGATCCGCGACGCGGTCGCGGTGTTGAGCCGGTCGGGATTGTTGAACGCGAACGACACAGCCGTCTTCGAGACGCCTGCCCGCTCGGCCACATCCGCGATCGTCACCCGCCGGGCGACTTGCTCCAATCCGCGCCTCCTCGGTCGGAACCCTGCCGCCCCAGCGATCCCTGGCTCGCCCGGACCGGTTGGTCGGGGCTTGCGGGATGTGTATCATGGGGTCGGCAAAACCGGTTTAGCAAACCGGTTTACGGACCCTAACAGAGACGGCCGCGCGACGTCAATGGTTCGCATTCACAATGTTCCGGGCCACCCGTTTCGCGGGCCCGGATGCCATCCCCGCCGCCGCAGCCACCCGCACGAGGTGATCGCGTGACCCGCCGGATCTCGCTGGCGCTGACCCTCCACAACCACCAGCCCGTCGGCAACTTCGGCTGGGTGATCGCCGAGACCTTCGAGCACGCCTACCGGCCGATGGTCGACGCCCTCGAGGGTCATCCCGGCATCCGCGTCGCCCTCCACTACACCGGCCCGCTCCTGGCCTGGCTGCGCGCCGAGCGCCCGGAGTTCATCGCCCGCCTCGCGCTGCTCGCCGAGCGCGGCCAGATCGAGATCGTCGGCGGCGGCTGGTACGAGCCGGTCCTCGCCGCCCTGCCCGAACGCGACCGGGTCGGCCAGCTCGTGCGGATGGCCGACGAGCTCGAGGCGACGTTCGGCCGTCGGCCGCGCGGCGCCTGGCTCGCCGAGCGCGTCTGGGAGCCGGACCTGCCGACGGCCCTCGTCTCGGCCGGCTACGACTGGACCGTCCTCGACGACGCTCACTTCCGGGCGGCGGCGATCCCGGAGGACGATCTGTGGGGCTCGTACACGACCGACGACCAGGGCAAGGTCCTGACCGTCTTCGGCACCGAGCAGGGCCTCCGCTACCGGATCCCGTTCGCCCAGGTCGACGACGTCATCGGCTACCTCCGCGATCACGCGACCGAGGACGGCGAACGCCTCGGCACGATGGGCGACGACGGCGAGAAGTTCGGCGCCTGGCCGACGACCTGGGACCACTGCTGGGGACCCGGCCGCTGGGTCGAGCGGTTCTTCGAGGCGCTCGACGCCAACGCCGACTGGCTGACCACGATGCCGCCGTCGGACTGGACCCTCGGTCACCGACCGGTCGGCCGGGTGTACCTGCCGACCGGCTCGTATGCCGAGATGGGCGAGTGGGCGCTGCCCGCCGACGAGGGCCTGGCGTTCGGGACGGCCCTCCGCCGGGCACGGGCCGAGCACCGGCCGGAGGCCCGCTGGCTGCGCGGCGCGATCTGGCGCAACTTCCAGGTCCGCTACCGGGAGATCAACGACATCCACAAGCAGATGCTCGCGACGAGCGACCTCGTCGACAGCCTGCCCCACGGCCCGGCCCGGTCCGCGGCCACGGACCACCTGATGGCCGGCCAGTCCAACGACTGCTACTGGCATGGCCTGTTCGGCGGGATCTACCTGCCCGACCTGCGGGTCGCGGCCCTGTCCCGGCTGATCGCCGCCGAGGATCTCGCGGCCGGCAAGGATGCGCCGTCGGGGATCCGCCGCGACGTCGACCTCGACGGCCGTGACGAGGTCGTCCTGTCCGGTCCCGGCCAGTTCGTCACCGTCAAGCTCGAGGAGGGCGGCGGGATCCCGCGCTGGGATCTGCGCGCCGCCGGCCATCCCCTCGGGGCGGTGATGCGCCGCCGGCCGGAGGCGTATCACGAGACGCTTCGCCAGCACGAGCTGGCCGGCGCCGGACACGGACCGGAGGCCGAGACGACCGAGGGCGGCGCGCCTGCTTCGATCCACGACATCGTCATGGTCAAGCAGGAGGGCCTCCTCGACCACCTGACCTACGACGCCTACGAGCGGCGCTCCGGTCTGATCCGGATCCTGCCCTCGGACACGACCCCCCAAGCCGCCGCGTCCGGTGTCGCCGACGAGCTCGGCGACCTGCGCGACGGCCCGTGGACGCTCGATGATCTGGCCGGCCTCGACGCCGGGCGGGTCGTCGCCCGGCGAGCCGGCACGATCCGGGGCGCCGGCGGGGCCAACGACGGTCCGGTGCCGGTGACGGCGACCCGGACGATCGCGATCGGCGGCGGACGGCTCGACCCACGGATCGAGCTGTCCCTCGAGATCGTCCATCGCGGGACGGCCGAGGACGCGCCGATCGACGCGTTGGTCGCGGTGGAGTGGTCGACGATGCTCCTCGGCGGCGGTCACAACCCGTCGGCCTGGCTCGAGGTCGGCGGCGAGCGGACGGCCCACGACGCCACGTGCGCGGCGGAGGCGACGGGCCGGATCGCGGCCGGCAACGACTTCCTCGGGATCGTGGTCGAGACGACGACCGACCACCCGGTCGACGCCTGGATCGCTCCGATCGAGACCGTGTCCAACTCCGAGGCCGGCTTCGAGCTCGTGTACCAGGGCAGCGCGACCCTCCTCGTCGAGCCGCTCCGGCTCCGGGCCGGCGAAGGCTGGACGCTCGAGATCGTGCAGCAGGCCACGGTTGCCCGCGAGCGGTTCGGCGGTCCGTTCGAGGCCGACGGTCCGGTCGTCGCGGCGACGGCCAGCCCGGCGGGAGGCGGCGGCCCGGACGAGGTCCTCACCGGACATCGATGAGCCGCGGCCGGCTGGCGGTTCACGCCCACTTCTACCAGCCGTCGCGTCTCGACCCGTGGACGGGCCGCCTGCCGGCGGAGCCGTCCGCGGCGCCGTTCCACGACTGGAACCAGCGGGTCCATGCCGAGTGCTACCGCCCGAACGCGGAGCGCGGCACCCTCCCGTACCTCTCCTGGAACCTCGGCCCGACGCTCGCGGACTGGATGGCGACCGAGGACGAGGCCGCCCACGCGCGCTTCGTCGCCGACAGCGCGTCCGCGATCGCCCAGCCCTACCACCACTCGATCCTGCCGCTCGCCTCGGCGGCGGATCGGCGAACCGAGATCGCGTGGGGGATCCGCGACTACGAGCTGCGCTTCGGGCGGCGCCCGGCCGGGCTGTGGCTGCCCGAGACCGCGGTCGATCGGGCGACGCTCCGCGAGGCGGCTCGCCAGGGAATCACGTGGACGATCCTGGCGCCGTGGCAGGCCGCCGAGTCGGGGATCGACACCCGTCATCCCTACCGGATCGACCTCGGCGACGATGCCGGCATTGTCGCGATCTTCTATGACTCGGGGCTGTCGGCGTCGGCCTCGTTCGAGCCCGAGGCGACGGCCGACGCGGACCGCTTCGCACGCGAGCGGGTCGCGCCGCGGCTCGGCGGCGGCCCGCTGCCGCTCGACGCGCCGCTCGCGGTCATCGCCACCGACGGCGAGCTCTACGGTCATCACCAGCAGTTCCGTGACCTGTTCCTCCAGCGGCTCCTCGTTCCCGATCCGGACGCGAGCGACCGCGGGTTCGACGTCGTGACCCTCGACGTGGCGGTCGCCGAGGCGGCGAGCCACGGCCTGCCCGCGATGCGGATCGCCGAACGGACGTCGTGGAGCTGCCATCACGGCGTCGCGCGCTGGAGCGGTGAATGCCCCGACGCGTCGGACGGTCGCTGGAAGGCGCCGCTCCGTGCCGCGTTGGAGCGCCTGGCCGGCGCGATCGACGTCGTCACCGCGGCCGCGGTCGCCGAGCTGCCCGGCGACGTCGACGCGGATGCCGCCCGGGACGCATATGTCGACGTCGTCCACGGCGCGATCCCCGCCCGGGACTTCGCCGCCGACCGCTGGCCGAGCGCCGACGACGCAAGCCGTGACCGAGTCCTTGCCCTGCTCGAGGCACAGCGCTGGCGCCTCGCGATGTTCGCGAGCGACGGCTGGTTCTGGGACGATCCGATCCGGCCCGAGACGCGCCAGGTGCTGCGTGCGGCGGCGCGGGCCGTGCGCCTGGTCGATGCCACGGCTGGGACGCGGATCGAGCGGCGCCTCGTCCAGGATCTGGCGACCTTCTCGTCGCCATCGCGCGGCATCGACGGGGCCGGGATCTACCGGATGGCCCTGGCCGACGTCGATCAGCCGCCGCCGCCGGACTGACCGGCGCCGCGCCACTCCGGATGGGTCCCGGCCGGGAATCCAACAGCCCGCGGCCTGCGCGCCGCGGGCTGTTTGGGGTGCCGCTCGGGGGAGAGCGGCCGATTGAGGCGAAGGAGAGAACGAGGGCTTAGGAGCCGAGCGTCCAGCGATCCGTGACGCGCGTGTCCCGGAAGGCCGGGCGCGAGTCGACACCGAACGAGAGGGCTGCGAGTCCGAGGACCAGGATGCTCGCGATCACCGCGAGAAGGATGAATTCCATTTGAGTCACCTGCGACATTTGGTACAGTTCATTAGGCCAAAGAGATCGTACTTGGACTAGCGCACTATGTCAAGTGGGACTTCCGGGACGCCGGACGAACCAATCGGATCATTGCCGTCTACGACGGAGCTCGACGTCGAGCGGGACTCCGATGTCCCGATCTCGACCCAGATCTACTGGCAGCTTGCCTACCAGATCGACTCCGGTCGCCTGCTGCCCGGCGCTCGCCTCTCGCCGGTTCGCGAGTTGGGTGCCGCCCTGCGAGTGAACCCCAACACGATCCGCGCCGTCTACCGCCGACTCGCCGATGCCGGATACGTCACGAGTCGTCACGGGGCCGGGACACATGTCGCGGATCGCCCGCCCCAGCGACGGGGCACCGAGGCCCTGGCGGGAATCGTGGCCGAGATGCTGCGTCGGGCCGCCCAGGCCGGCTTCGGTGCCGACGAGGTGGCCGCCGCGGCATTCGCCGCCGCGTCGGAGCGGAAGCGCCCGGGCCCGAAGGTGCAGGTCCTCTTCGCCGAGTGCACGAACGCCGACGCGGGCTACGACGCCGCCCGGCTCGGCGACGAGTTCACCGACCTCATCGATGTCGAGGGCACCCTCCTCGACGACCTGCCCGACCGGCTCGACCGATTCCACTACGACCTCGTCGCGACGACCACCTTCCACGCCGATGAGGCCCAGGCCCTCGTCCACGGCCGCGTGCCCGTGGTCGCGATGCTCGTCGGACCGGGCTACCTCGAGCTCGTCCACGAGATCGCCGGGCTCCGGTCCGGATCGCGGGTCGGGCTCGTCTGCGCGTCCGAGCGCGGCGCCGAGAACATCGCGGAGACGCTCGCCCTGTCCGGCACCACCGGCGTCGAGCTCGTCTCGGCGACGATCGACGACGAGCGCGAGCTCGACCTGATCGACCGGACCGCGGACGTCATCCTCCTGTCGCGCGAGGCGATCGCGAACGGCCTCGACCAGCGTTTCGACCGGCCCGAACGGGTTCGCCGCTGGTCGTACGAGTTCGATCCTGCCGGACTCGAGCTGCTGCGCCGCTCGATCGAGCACATCGCCGCGGCCCGCCGCGCCGACGGGGTCGCTGTCCCGGCCTAGACGCCGCCCGCCCCGGGGTTGCGCGCCTGGCGTCCGCCGGGCGCCGCGGGGGACGAGCCGCCTCGGCGGGAGCGGAGGGCCCGCCCCTTGGCGCGATTGCCACAGATCGCCATCGCGCACCAGATCCCGGAGCGGTTGCGCGACGCGTCGTAGTACGCCCAGCGGCACGCGTCGTTCCGGCAGACCTTGAGCCGCGGCCAGGTGCCGGCCACGGCTCCGAGCGCGGCCTCCCCGAGAACCCGCCCGATCAGCCCGTCGACGCCGAACCCATCGGCCTGGAGCGACGCGCGACCATCGGCAGCGAAGGCCACCGTCAGCGGGCTCGAGCGTCCGGCGCGGTCGAGGACGGCGAGCGCGGCGTCGTCCGGCTCGCCGTGCTCCCGGCACGCGACGAGGTCCCGAAGGGCCTCGCGGAAGGCGATCAGGCGCTCCCGGTCGGTCTCGGTGATGCCGGCCGGACCGAGCGGCAGATCGTGGGCGCGAAACCACGCCTCGATCTCGGCGGCGGCGGCGAACCGGTCGGTGCCGGCCTCGATGTCGGCCGAGTTGAGGAAGGACCGAACGAGCTCGAGCCCGCCCGGGGCCGGCTGACGGCGGCCCGCGGTGCTGGGCGGCGGCGTCACATCCGACGACGGACCTTCCGGCATGGACGAACCACTCATTTGT
>DATNBW010000196.1:0-2720 GCA_035607275.1 Verrucomicrobiia bacterium
GGTACCTGCGTTCAGAACAAAGTACGGCTTGGCGGGGGCCCACCCCCACCCATACGCTCCGCCCATCACGGAGCCGCACTCCACCCCTGGCCACCCCAAGGGTGCGGACGCCACGAAACGCGCACAGAGAGGCAATGACCATATGGGGTCCATGGCCGTCAACGAACTCGGGCCGATGCTGACCGCGACGGAAGTCGCCGACATGCTCCACCTCCACGTCAACACCGTGAAGCGGCTCGGAGATCGAGGCGAGCTTCCGTTCTATCGAGTCTGCAAGCGCGGTGACCGTCGCTTCCGGCTCGATGACGTCATGAAGTTCCTCGCCCAGAATCGTTAGCCTCGGGCGGCTCGCCGCCCGTCAGGAAGCATCCTCCTTCGAGGCGCCCGCTCCGCCGGCGGGCGCTTCGTCATGTCCCGCAGGCCAAGGGCCTCGCAGAGCTCGGCCCTGGACGTCGGTGAGCCGGCCGCAAGCTGGCGATCGCAGACTCGCCGTCGCTAGATCGTGCGCAGGGTCTCGCCGAAGATCTCGACCGCCTCGCTGATCTCGGCCGCGCTCACGTCGATGGGCGGGATCCAGCGGATGACGTGCGAGCTCGCGCCGCAGGTCAGGACGAGCAGTCCGAGGTCGGCCGCCCGGGCGATCGCTGCCTTGGCGGTCGCGCCGTCCGGCTCGCGCTGCGGGCCGTCCTTCACGAACTCGACGCCGATCATCAGGCCCGGTCCGCGGACGTCGCCGATGCGCGGCTCCTCGGCCGCGATCCGGTCGAGCCCGGCCCGAAGCTCCCTGCCTCGCGCGGCGGCGTTGTCGACGAGGCCGTCGTCGGCGATCGTCTCGAGGACGGCCACGCCGGCCGCGCACGCGACCGGATTCCCGCCGTAGGTCGAGCCGTGGGCGCTCTTCCCCCAGCGCTCCATGAGGGAACGCGAGGTCGCGATCGCGGACAGCGGCAGCCCATTGGCGATCGCCTTGGCCATGACGACCACGTCAGGCGTGATCCCGGCGTGCTCGAACCCCCACATCCGGCCGGTCCGGGCGAACCCGGTCTGGACCTCGTCGGCGATGAGCAGGATCCCGTGCTCGTCGCAGATCCGGCGAAGCGCCTGGAGGAACGAGCCGGGGGCCGGGTTGTAGCCGCCTTCGCCGCGGACGGGCTCGATGAGGATCGAACCGACGGCGGATGGCGCGATCATCGTCGCGAACAGGGAACCGAGGCTCGCGAGGGACGCTTCCGACGCGCGCTCCTCGTCCCCGTCGAACTCCGGATAGGCAGCGGGGTACGCGGCGATGTACACGCTCGGCAGGAGCGGCTCGTAGCCGGTCCGGTAGTTGAGCGACGAGGTCGTGACCGAGGTCGCCCCGATCGTCCGGCCGTGAAAGCCGCCGCGGAAGGCGATGATCCCGGGCCGCCCCGTCACGCGCCGCGCGAGCTTCAGGGCGCCGTCGATCGCCTCGGAGCCCGAGTTCAGGAACATCACGCTGTCGATCGGGTCAGGCAGGGTCGCTGCGAGCATCGACGACAGGCGGACGACGGGCTCGGAATAGCCGATCGCACCCGTCGGGCCGATCAGCCGGTCCACCTGGGCGTGGATCGCCGCGGTCACCCGCGGATGGCGGTGGCCGAGCGCGGTCACGGCGATCCCGTTGGCGAAGTCGAGGTACGCCCGCCCGTCCGTGTCGAAGAGGCGGTGACCCTCGCCGTGGCTCCAGCTCCGCTCGAAGTAGCGGCCGAGGATCGGCGTCAGGTGATCGGCGACGGTCGACAGGTTCGCGGGCAGGGCCGCGGCGGGCATGGCATCGGTCATCGACCGAGTATGGCAGCGGCCGGCCTGCGCTCGCCGGGAACGGCTGCGGCGGAGTCTCTCGCGCCGGGCGTTCCGGTCTGCCCCCCGAGCGTCTCACATCGGCCGTCGAGTCGACGCCGGCGGATCGGCGAGCGCCCTTGCAACGAGGCAACGGATCCGGGATCGCCGGGCTAGCATTCGGCCATGGTCGACTTCCGGCTGAGCGATGAGAACCGCCTCGTCCAGGCTGCGGCGCGGGCGTTCGCCGAGGCCGAGATCCTGCCCCACATTCGCGAGTGGGACGAGAAGGGCGAGGTCCACCGCGAGATCTTCGGGAAGATGGCCGAGCAGGGGTTCCTCGGGGCCCCGATCCCCGAGGCGTGGGGCGGCTCCGGGATGGACTACCTGAGCTTCGCGATCCTGTGCGAGGAGCTCGAGCGGGCCGACACCGCGTTCCGGGTCGTCCAGAGCGTCCATGTCGGGCTGAACTCGCTCGCCCTCCTCCAGTGGGCCACCGACGAGCAGAAGGGCCGCTGGCTGGTGCCCCAGGCGAAGGGCGAGAAGATCGCGACGTTCGGGCTGACCGAGCCTGGCGTCGGCACCGATGCGGCGAATCTCGCGACGACCGCCCGGCGCGACGGCGACGCCTATCGCCTCAACGGCCAGAAGATCTGGATCAGCCTCGCGGACCTCGCCGACCACTTCCTCGTCTTCGCCTCGGTCGATCGGTCGAAGGGCTGGCGCGGTGTCACGGCCTTCCTCCTCGAGCGGGGCATGAGCGGGCTGACCACCGGGACTCTCCACGGCAAGCTCGGGATCCGTGCGGGCAACACCGGCCTGATCAACCTCGACGAATGCGTCGTGCCCGTCGAGCGCCGGATCGGCGAGGAAGGCGAGGGCTTCCTCATCGCGATGAGCGCGATCGACCAGGGCCGGTA
>DATNBW010000206.1:0-3745 GCA_035607275.1 Verrucomicrobiia bacterium
TCGTGAGTCGGAATTGGTCCGGCCGAGCGAATCGGTGATCTTCAGCGCGACCGAATAGTCCCCGGGGCCGGCAAAGTCGTGGACCGGGTTCCTGAGCGTCGATGTGCTCCCGTCGCCGAAATTCCAGAGATAGGTCAATCCGGATCCGCTCGAGGCATCCGTGAAGGTGGCGGTCATTCCCGAGACCACGAACGTGAAGTCCACGGCCGGCGGGAGCGGCGTCGGCTTCGGCGTGGGCTTCGGGGTCGGCCTCGGGGTCGGCCTGGGCGTCGGAACCGGGGTCGGTGCCGGCGTCGCGATGGGCCGGGCGGTCGGCCGGGGCGTCGGTTTCGGCGTGGCCTTGGCCGGCTTCGGGGTCGCCTTCGGAGACGCGACCGGCCCGGAGGCACCCGACGATTCCGTCGCGCGGCTCGGGACGACCGCGACCTGCGAGCCGAGCCCGGAGGTGGCGCTCGGCCGACCGGTCGAGCCGAGCACGTCACCACCCGGAATCGAGGACCCGAGCGCCACGACGACGACGATCAGCACGACCACCGACGATCCGAGGGCGGCGAGCTGCGGTGCCCAGCCGAGGAACCCGCGCCGCCGCGCCTGTTGACGACGTCGGAGGTCGCGGACCGGCGTCGGGCTGGCCATCCCGGGTCGGATCGGGTGGGCCTGTGTCCGGCGGCGCGAGGCGATGTAGCCGGTCGGGCGCGCGTGGCTCGGAGGGATGGGGTGCGGCGCGAGCGTCGGATCGGCGCCGCTGGCCGCCTCGATCGCCCCGAGGGCGGCGCGCGTCGCATCCGAGGCGTGCGGGTTGGAGGCCGGATCGTCGATCTCCTCGTCCCATGGGCGCTCCCACAGGCGCCGCCCGGTGATCCGCCGGAGGACCCACATCCCGATCGAGTCGTCGACGATCCTGGGCAGCCGGATCTCGCCGTGTTCGTCGCGGGCGATGAACCGGGTCACGACCGCGAGGAAGCCGAGCACGACCAGCGTCGCGACGATGAGTTCCACGAGTGACGGTTACCCCCAGCCGGCGGTCGTCCGCAACCTGGCGACCGGCCGGCCGATCCTAGCACCGGGCGGCGGTCCTGCCGACGTCACCGCTCTCTGCCGGACCGCACCGCTCCTGACAGGTCGACGCTCAGCCCTTGGCGTCCCGCGCAGCATCGGGCACGCGGTCGAGCCCACGCTCGAGCTCGACCTCGGGCGCGTCCGGGCTGTACCCACCGCGGGCGAGGATGAACAGGACGACGCCGCTCGCGATGAAGACGCCGAGGAACGCGAACACCTGGGTCAGGCCCGACAGGAAGAACGCGAGCGCGGCGAGCACGACACAGATCCCGTAGATGAGCAGGACCGTCTGACGGTGCGACAACCCGATGTCGAGGAGACGGTGGTGGAGGTGGCCACGATCGGGCGAGAACGGCGACCGGCGGGCGGCCAGGCGCCGGACGATGATCCAGAAGGCGTCGATGATCGGCACGCCGAGGACGAGCATCGCGACCGCGACCTTGGCCGTCCCGAGAATCGACAACAACGCCAGGGTGTAACCGAGGAACATCACCCCGCTCGTGCCGGCAAAGATCGTCGCTGGGTGAAAGTTCCAGCGCAGGAATCCGAGGAGCGCGCCCGCGAGCGCGAAGCACAGCACCGCGATGTACGGCTGGCTGAGCCCCGGCGTCAGGCTGATGACGCCGAGCGTGACCGCTGCGATCAGGCCGATCCCCGATGAGAGTCCGTCGAGCCCATCGATGAAGTTGATGCTGTTGATCATCCCGGCGATCCACAGGACGCTGAACGCCACCGCGATCGGCGTGACCAGCCGGACGAGCTCCGACTTGCCGGCGGTCCCCGATCCGAGCGGGTTGGCGATGAACTCCACGACGAAGCCGGTCGCGACCGCGAACAGCGCCAGGCCAAGCTGGCCGGCGAACTGCCAGCGCGCACGCAGATCGAGCGCGTCGTCGATCACGCCGAAGGCCGTCGCGAGCAGGCCCCCGAGGAGCAGGCCGACGAGATCGACGAGCTGGACGCTCGTCGGCACGGGGGCGAACTGTACGACGGCGTTCAGGGAGAGCAGCGCGATCGTCACGCTCACGAACGCGATCGCGACCGCGACACCGCCGCCGCGCGGGACCGGCGTCTCGTTGACCCGGCGCTCGTCGGGATGGTCGATCGCGTCGAACCGGATCGCGACCCGCCGGACGAGCGGGGTCAGCACGAACGAGACGGCCGCCGCGGCAACGAGCGCGAGGATGAGATACGGAACCGTCGGCCCGGCGTTGTCGGCGAACATCAGGCCCGGCTGGTCCTCGGGTCAGGACACCTCGACGGGCGGATCATCGACGGAGGCCCGGCACCGCGAAGCGACCGCTGATCGCGGCGACCCGGCTTGCGAGCGTCGCCTGGGCCGCCGGATCGGCGCGCTGCTCGATCGCGTCGGCGATGAGCGTTGCGATCTCGCCCATCTCGCCGGGGCCCATTCCCCGCGAGGTCACCGCGGGCGTCCCGACCCGGATCCCCGACGACGTGTTGGGCGGCTGCTTGTCGAACGGGATCTGGTTCTTGTTGACCGTGATCCCGATCTCGTCGAGGAGGTGCTCGGCCTCCTTGCCGGTCACGCCGCGTGACGTGACGTCGACGAGCATCAGGTGGTTGTCGGTCCCGCCCGACACGACCCGGAAGCCGCGCTCGGACAGCCCGGTCGCGATGGCCGTGGCGTTCTCGACCGTCCGCCGCTGGTCGCGCCGGAACTCCTCGCCGAGCGCGAGCTGGAACGCGACGGCCTTGGCCGCGATCACGTGCATGAGCGGTCCGCCCTGGACGCCCGGGAAGACGGTCCGATCGATCGTGGCGGCCAGGGCGCCGGACGCGGACGGCGCGCCCTTCACGTTCGGGAACGCCGCGGGATCCACCTCCGGCGGCAGCTCGTGGCGACTGAAGATCATCCCGCCGCGCGGCCCGCGCAGGGTCTTGTGGGTCGTCGTGGTGACGATGTCGGCGTGCGGGAACGGCGACGGGTGGACGCCCGCCGCGACCAGCCCGGCGATGTGGGCCATGTCGACGAACAGGAGCGCGCCGACGCCGTGGGCGATCGCCGCCATCCGCTCGAAGTCGAAGATCCGCGGATAGGCCGAGGCGCCGGCGACGATCACCTTCGGGCGGACCTCCGCAGCCTGGGCCTCGAGGGCGTCGTAGTCGATCCGCTCGGTGTCCTCGCGGACGCCGTACGCGTGGACCTCGTACAGGCGGCCAGAGAAGTTGAGCTTCATCCCGTGGGTCAGGTGCCCGCCCTGGTCGAGCTTCATCCCGAGGATGCGGTCGCCCGGCTCGATCACGCTGAAGTACGCCGCAATGTTCGCCTGGGCGCCCGAGTGTGGCTGGACGTTGACGTGCTCGGCGCCGGGGAAGAGCTGGAGCGCGCGATTGCGGGCGAGGTTCTCGGCGATGTCGACGTACTCGCAGCCGCCGTAATAGCGCTTGCCGGGCAAGCCCTCGGCGTACTTGTTCGTCAGCCAGCTGCCCTGGGCCTCCATCACGGCGGCCGAGGTGTAGTTCTCCGAGGCGATCAGCTCGATCTTGTCGTGCTGGCGGTGGCGCTCGTCCTCCATCGCCGCCCAGAGCTCGGGGTCGACGTCGGCGATCGATGCGTCAGGCCGGACCTGCTCGGTGATCGCCATCGCTCGCCTCCTGGGGCCGTCGCGGCCCGCGTCGTGCCGTCCACCGCTCGGGCGCGGGCGGGCCGGGCCGCGCGCGG
>DATNBW010000085.1:0-5442 GCA_035607275.1 Verrucomicrobiia bacterium
AACGTCGCGGGTGCCTTGGCCAGACCCCACGGGGCGTTGAGGTCGCCAAAGGTCGCGACGCGGCCGTGGAACGTCCCGTCGGTGCCGAACACGCTGACGACTCCGAGACCCTCGCCATGGAGCTCCTCGTCGCCGTCCGCATTCTGCTTGGCGTAGGCGATGAAGATCTCGCCGCCGATGTTCTGGATCCCGAATGGCGAATAGCCGGCGGGCAGGCCCGGATCGGTGAAATCGCCGGTCAGGCTGGCGGATGCCCAGGCGCCGTCGAAGACGTCGACCCGCGCGCCGCTGAAGTTCGCCGCGTACAGGTAGTTGTGGCCGCCGGTGCTGCCGATCGCGAGGCCGAGATACACCGCGTCCGGCGTCGTCACCGCGTTGATCGCCGCGGTTCCCTGCCCGTTCCAGCCCGCGATCTGGCCATCGTCGGTGGCGAAGATGAAGCGCGCCGCGGCGGGATCGGCCGCCCCGACCTTCACCTTGAAGTCGGCCGCGGAGCCGTTGAAGACGATCCCGGTCGGAGCGCCGGGGACGGTCACGGTCAGACCGAGCTTGGCGCCGGTCGTGCCGTTGTACAGGGTCGATTTGCTCGTGCCGTTGTCGGACACCCACCAAGGTGAGGTGGGGCTGGCGACGATGCCCCAGCCGTTGACGAGATCCGGGTCCTGACCGGCTGCCGCACCGGCAACGTCCGACCAGAGGTGGTGGACGGCGTAGAGGTTGTCGGCGTTGATGTTCCGCGCCGTGGCGGGCAGCGCGATCGCGAGCACCAGCCCGGCGCTCGCGATCAGTGTGAGCACGCGTCGTGCCATCGTCGTTCCTCCTGCTCGGCGGTCGGCGGCCCGGGGACACGTGGGCGGTCAGGACCGCGGGGTCAACCTGGAGGTACGACGAGGCGGGCGTTCCGGTTTCGGCGTGAGTCAGGCGGCGAGCGTGCCGTCGGGATCGAGGGCCAGGAGCACGTTCGGCGTGGACCCGACCCGGACGATCAGCCGGCCGTCGGGCGACACCGTGAGCGGGCCGAACCCGACGGTCTTCGCGTCGAATGGGAGGCGGTACGGCCAGCCGGGCCTGAGCTGACCGGCTCGATCGACGGCGACGATCTCGGCCCGGGTCCCTGAAGGCTCCGCGTGATAGACGATGAGGTAGACGGTCCCATCGGGCCCGATGGCGGGGGCGCCGTGGCCGCCGAAGCACTCCGAGTCCAGGCACGGACCGGTCGTCGTGCCCGAGGGGCGATACGGCCATCCTGATGGCACGCGCCCATCCGGGGATCGAGCCGTGATCTCGTCGCCGATGACGTGGACCGTTCCATCGGGCGCCAGGGCGGGACTCTCCGGGCCGCACCCGGAGCCCGCCCCGGGCACGGCTACCGGCCAACCGGCCTTGACCTCACCGGCGGCGTCGTGGGCGTACAGCTTGCTCGTGGCCGAGACGTAGTAGGCCGTCCCGTCGGCCGTGACCACCGGGAACGACGCGAACCCCTTCGACCCGCGCGGCCAGCCCGGCAGGGACCGCCCATCCGGACCGAGGATCGAGAAGAGGGTCCGAGCGGGGAACGGGCACAGCTCGCCGACGTCGTCGATCAGCGAATAGACCACGACGTTGCCCCGCGGATCGACCTGGAAGCGGCGGATGTTCGGCACGGCCACCGGCCACCCCGGACGAACCGATCCGTTCGGGCCGAACGCCCACAGCTGGGCGTCTTCGTCGATCACGCCGCGGACCGGATCGAAGGTCGGCGTTCCGACGGGCCGGCGAACCAGATAGACCACTCCGTCCGGTCCGGCATGGAGGTCCGACCAGTCCTGCTCGTCAAGGTCGATCGGCCAGCCGGCCCTGATCCGCGCCGACGGGTCGACGGCGAGCAGCCGCGGACCGGCCGGGCGGTAGTTCGTCAGGTAGGCGGTCCCGTCCGGCCCGATGTCGAGGCCTGGCGGATAGCACGGATCCCCGACGGCCGGCGTACGCGGATCGTCGGTGTCGTAGGGCGCGCCTGCCGGGCAGGCGAATGCCGGCGGAACGGCGAGCGGCCAGCCGGGCAGGTCTCGACCGTCCGCGCCCAGCCGGTGGAGCACGCTCCCGATCTCGAGGCTGGCGTGCTCCTCGAGGTACACGGACCCGTCCGGGCTCGCGGCCAGCGCACCGAAGTCCGCGCGGGCGGGCGCCACGATCGGCCAGCCGGGCTTCACCCGCCCGCCCGCATCGAGGGCGACGATGGCGGGGCGGTCCGTGCCCCGGGCGCGTTCGAGGAGGTAGACCGTGCCGTCCGCGCCGATGACCGGCTCCTGGTCCTCGATCTCGCGCGGCCACGCGGTTGGTCGCGGGCTGGACGTCGGTGCGGGTGTGGCGAGAGCGGGAGCACCCGGCGTGGCCGACGCCGTCGCGGCGGCAACGGCCGCCGGGCTCGCGGACACGGCGGCCGGTGAGACGGCTGGCGGTGGCGGCGTGGAACAGGCCACGATCGTGGTGACGCCGATCGTCGTCGCGAGTCGTGAGAGCGAAACGCGCATCGCAGGTTCTCCGGACGTGTGCGCTCATGACGTTCGGAGCGCCCGGTTGCTTCGGTGGAGCCCTGTCGTCCTGCCGACAGCGGACGGTACGCGCCACGGCGTCGCGGGTCGTTGTGCCTCCTCCGCCCGGCCTTTACAATTCGGCTGGCCCCAGGCAGGCGCTCCTCGAGGGCGCGACTCCCGAGCGGGAGTAACTCAGTTGGCAGAGTGTCAGCTTCCCAAGCTGAATGTCGCGGGTTCGAACCCCGTCTCCCGCTCCACATCCCTTCGCTCCGCATCCTGAAGGCGCGCCCCTCGACCGGAGCTTCGGCCGGAGCCAGGGCGCCCGAGCCGGCCGGCCGGGGCGATGGCATCATCTGGCACCGTGGATACCCTGCTCGGCGCCCTCGTCGTCCTCGTTGCGATCGTCTTCCTGCGCGAGCTGGCAGGCCACATCGGCGTCCCGTATCCCACGCTGTTCGTGCTCGGCGGGATCGGGCTCGCCTTCATCCCGGGCCTTCCCCACCTCGCGCTCGAGCCGGACCTCGTCCTCCTTGTCTTCCTGCCGCCGCTCCTGTTCAGTGCCGCGTTCGAGATCCCCCAGCGGGAGCTCCGGGCGAACATCGTCCCGGTCGCCAGGCTCGCGATCGGTCTCGTCATCTTCACGATGGCGATCGTCGCCGGGCTGGCTCACCAGCTCGTCCCGGAGATGGGTTGGGCGGCGGCGTTCACGCTCGGCGCGATCGTCGCCCCGACCGACGCCCTGGCCGCGACCTCGGTCTTCCGGCGGCTCGGGATGCCCCGGTCGATCGTCACGATCGTCGAAGGCGAGAGCCTCCTGAACGACGCGACCTCGCTCGTGGCGTATCGGGCTGCCGTCGCGGCGGTCACGGCCGGCTTCGTCCTGTCCGACGCCCTGGCCGGCTTCGCCGTCGCGGCCGTCGGCGGCGCCCTGATCGGCGCGGTGGTCGGCCGCCTCGGCGCCGCGATCCTGCGCCGTCTCGACGATCCTCCGGTCGAGGTCGCGATCTCGCTCCTGATCCCGTTCGTCGCCTACCTGCCGGCAGATCGCATGGGCCTGTCCGGGGTGCTGGCGGCGGTCACGGCCGGTCTCGTGATCGGGCGGCGCCTGGCCACGATCCTCAGTCCGAGCAGCCGAATCCTGTGGCTGAGCACCTGGAAGATGGTCGGCTTCCTCGTCAACGGCTTCGTCTTCGTCCTGATCGGCTTCGAGCTGCCGGACGTGCTCAGGGGCCTGGGCACTCGATCCCCGCTCGAGCTCGTCGGGCTCATCGCCGCCATCGGCGGCGCCGTCGTTGTCGCGCGCATCGTGTGGGCCCTGGTCGCGAGCCTCCTGCCGGGCTCGCCACGGCGGGTCTTCGCCCGGCGCGACCCGCGCCTCGCCTGGCGCCTCGTGTTCGTCGTCAGCTGGTCCGGCCTGCGCGGCGCCGTCTCGCTGGCGGCCGCGCTCGCCCTGAAGCCCGCCTTCCCGGAGCGCAACCTGATCGTCCTGCTGACCGTCGGCGTCATCCTCATCACGCTCGTCGGCCAGGGGCTGACCCTGCCGTTCATCATCCGGCGGGTCGGCTGGGACGGGGTCGAGCCCGATGGCGACGAAGGGTCGATCGCCCGGGCCGCGGCCTACCAGGCAGGCCTCGACGAGATCGAGCGCACCCGACCGAGCTGGCCGGGTCATCAGCCCCTGTTCGATCGGCTCGAATCCGGGCTTCGCGATCGGGGCCAGCACCTCGCGACCGATGACGCGGCGGAGACCGAGGAGCGGCGCCAGGAGCGTCTCGAGCACGAGGAGATCCAGCGCGGGATCATCGGCGCCCAGCGAGCGGCGGTCATCGCCCTGCGCGACGCCGGCGAGATCAACGATCAGACGCTGCGCTCGATCGAGCGGGAGCTGGACCTCGAAGAGCTCCGGATGGAAGGCTAGCCAGCCCGCGGCTGGTCGGCGGAAACAGAAACGAGGGCCGCGGTTGCGGCCCTCGTTTCGTGCATGGCGCCGTCCGGGTACTAGACGGAGTTGCCGACCGTGCTGAGGATCGAGCTGACCTGACCGCCCAGGAAGATGAGGGCGATGATGGCAACGATCGCGATGAGGGCGAGGATGAGGGCGTACTCGGCGAGGCCCTGGCCGTCGTCGTTCCGAAGGGCCCGGCGAAGGGCCGCAAGTGCGCGCATGAAGGTCTCCCGTTGATGCCTCCGCCGTCGGGCGGGGAGGTCGTGGCAGAAATGGTGCGGTGGGGACGATCGGATAGCCATCCCCCACCCGTCGGTTCCTCGATGGGACTTTGGTTTCCATGTGGAAACCTCGGAGGCCGGAGCCAGGTCGTCCGGCCGGTGGAAGAAATACGCCCGCCGCAAAATCGTGCGGTCGAGCTGCCGCCGAACCGGGTATCGTCCGTCTGTGGCAACTTCCGGGGAAGCTTCCACGAACGCCGCTCGAGAGGCCCTCGAAGCCATCGTCTTCGGCGCGGTCGCGATCACGAGCCTCGCCCTCGCCGCCAGCGGCCTGGAGCTGACGTTCGCCCAGTGGCGCGTGCTGGTCATCGTCGGCCAGGATCCCGACGGCGCCACGATCACCGAGATCGCCTTCCGCCTCGGGGCGATGATCTCCCCCGTCAGCCGGCTCGTGACCCGGCTGGCCCGGAGCGGCCTCGTGTCGACCGAGAAGGACACGCGCGATCGCCGGGTCACGCGAGTGTCCGTCACCGAGCGAGGCCGCTCGATCCGCGACTCCGTGCTCGCCCAGCGTCGCGCGATGCTCGCGGACGCCCTGGCCGAGGCCGGACCGATCGATCCCGTCGGCGAGGACACGCTCCGGCGCATCGGACGGGCGCTCGGCCGCTACACCTGACGGACGCCGGGAAATCGGTTCCGTTCCCGAGCCTGCTACCGTGGAGTCGTGGTTCGCAGGCATCGCCGCTTCGAGTTGCTCCAGGTC
>DATNBW010000212.1:0-17526 GCA_035607275.1 Verrucomicrobiia bacterium
CACGTCGAACTGCCAGAGCCGATGGCCGGTCGCCGCCTCGACCGCATAGACACGGTGCTCCTGGTCCGCGGCGAGATAGAGCGTCGGGCCGACGACCGCCATCGGGCGAATCTTGCCGGTGAGCTGGATCGACCAGGCGAGCGCACCCGTCGCCGTATCGATCGCCGCGACGAGGCCGTTACGGGTCGCGCTGAGCCCCATCCGACCGAGGACGGTCGGCGACTGGAGGTCCGGCAACGGACCGTTCCAGAGGAGCTTGCCGGTCTTCGCGTCGAACGCGTGCAGGGTCCCCGACGGCGCGTCCACGCCGGCCGCGATATAGGCGACGCCGCCGTTCACGACGGCCGTGCCGGTGTCGTCGCCGTGGAGGTCGCCGGTCCAGGCGACCAGGTGGGTCTTCGTGTCGACCGCGACGAACCCACCCCCGGCTGTGCCCGCGTACACGAACCCGTCGGCCGCGGCCGGGTTCTGGACCGACGCGCCGTTCGGGGTCATCTTGACCTTCCACTGCTCCGCGCCGGTCGCCGCGTCGAGGGAGACGAGGAAGCCGTCGCCGGTCCCGAGATAGATCGACCCGCCGGTGCTGAGCAGGTCGGTCGCGCCGTCGTAGTGCGACGCTGATTCCCAGAGAACGTGGCCCGTGCCCGGATCGAGGGCGAGGATGGCCCCGCGCTCGTCGACCAGGTGGATCCGGCCGTCGACGACGATCGGTCCGGTCGAGGTCCCGCTCGCGAGCGACTGCTTCCAGAGCTCGGCGCCGGAGGCGCGGTTGACGGCATGGAGGTTGCCATCGTCGCTCGCGAAGTAGACGGCGTCGCCCACGATGGCGATCTGGTTGGGGACGGCTGCGCCCGCCTTGAACTGCCAGTTCAGGACCGGATTGCCGGTCGGGCCCTCGAGACCGACGGCGCTGCGCGATGCATCGCCGCGGAACCCGAGCCAGTCGCCTCCCGGGAGGATCGCCGTCTGGCTCGCCGCCGGTACGACCGGGGTCGAGCGCGCGGCGGTCGACGGTTGGGCGACGGTCGTCGGCTGAGCCGATGTCCCGCAAGCGACGTTGAGGAAGCCCGCGGGAAGGATCATGGCCGTGAGCAGGATCACGCGGCGGGGAGGGCGGACCCGCGCGCTGGATGTCGGGGTGCGCATCGGAGACTCCACGTTCGACGCGGCCGACACGGACGCGTTCTACGTGGAAAGGAGCCCCGGCCGAGCCAAAACGGTTCCCGGAGGAACCGCTCCGTGTGGATCTGCGGCCCTCAGTGCTCCGTCGCGCCGGTGAACGTCCAGCCGTCGATCCGGACCGCCGGCACGAGCACCCCGCCGAAGTCGCCGCGGACCGTCCGCCGCTCGCTGCCGACCGCGACCGTCCCGGCGAGAGCGGCGAGGTAGCTCTGGGTGAAGCGCAGGTTCCGGACCGGCCCGACGATCTTCCCGCCCTCGACGAGGAACGTCCCGTCGCGGGTCATCCCGGTCACGATCGCGAGCTTCGGGTGGACCGGGTTCGTGTAGTGGAAGCGGGTGACGAGCAGGCCGCGCTCCATCTCGCCGACGAGCTCCGCGCGCGGCGTCGAGCCTGCCGACATCACCATGTTGAGCGGGAACGGGCCGTACGAGTTCGGTGCGGGCAGCCCGTGGCCAGTCGATGGATGGCCCCCGCGCGCTCCCGTTTGCGCGTCGTACACGACGTCCCGGCAGACGCCCCGTTCGACGAGCACGACCTTCTGCTTGGCGACCCCCTCGTAGTCGAAGGCCATCGGCATGGCGCCAGGCTCCGTCGCATCGTCGACGATCGTCACGAGCTCGCTGCCGATCACCTTGCCGGGCTCCGCGAACGAGCGCTCCTCCTGGACGGCGAGGGCGCTGAAGCCCATGTACGCGAGCATCGAGAGGAGGTCGACGACGGCGTACTCCTCGAGCACGACCGTCCAGTCGCCTGGATCGACGGCGACGGGGTTGGCGGTCGCCCGCGCCTTGTCGGCCGCCTCCCGGCCGATCGCCGCCGCGTCGATCGTCGTGACGTCGACGGATGCCTGCTCGGCGTAGCCGGATCCGCCGTCGCCGGCCATCGTGACCGCGAGGAGCTGGGCGCTCGTCCGGCGCTGGGCCGCCCGGATCCCGTGCGAGTTGGCGACGGCGAGCTCTTCGGCCGACGTCGAGAACGAGCCGAAGGCCCGGACGCCTGCGTCATCGGCCGCGGCGATGACCGCCCGGACGCCGGCGGCGCGCTGCTCCGGGGTGGCGCTGGCGGTTGCGTCCGACCAGCCGGCGGGGAGCTCGCGGATCGGCGTCGGCTCGGGCAGGCCGCCCCAGTCGTCGAGCTCGGCCGAGTTCCGGGCGATCGCCGTCGCGGTCTCGGCCAGCCGGCGCAGTCCCTCGTCGTCGAGCCGGTTCGAGCTCGCCACGCCGACCCGCTTCCCGATCGCCACGCGCAGGTTGAGGCCCCCGTTCGTCTCCGCCACATTCTGGTGGATCTCGCTGTTGGCGAAGCGGGTCAGCTGGGCGCGATCGGCCGACACGAGCGCCTCGGCCTCCGTTGCGCCGGCGGCCGTCGCGAGCCGGACGGCGCGCTCGGCGACCGCGAGCGGATCGAGCGGGTCCGCGGTCACGGTCGGCTCACCACTTGCCGACACCGACCTGGACGTCGCGGAACCGGGCGCCCGAGCAGGCATGACCGACGTGGCCGCCCTGGCCCGGCTCGCCCTTGCCGCAGTTCGGCGTGCCGAGCATCCGGAAGCTCGACTCGTCGCCCACCGCGTCGAGCGATCGCCAGAACTCGTACGTGATGCCCGTGTAGGTCGGGTTCTTGAAGAGCCGGCCCTTCTGCCCGCCCTTGATCTCGTACGCGACCTCGGTCGCGAACTGGAAGTTCAGGCGGCGGTCATCGATCGACCACGACCGGTTCGATGCGAGATAGAGCCCGTCGTCGGTGTCGGCGACGATGTCGTCGAGACTCATCCCGGGCTTCGGCAGGAGGTTGACGTTCGTCATCCGGATCAGCGGGATCCGGTTCCAGCCGTCGGCCCGCATGGCGCCGCCCGATTGCCGACCGATCCGCGGCGCGGTCTCGCGGCTGCTGAGGTACCCGACGAAGATGCCGTTCCGGACGAGCGGTACGGCCTGGGCGGCGACGCCCTCGTCATCCCAGCCGAACGTGCCCATCCCGCCGGGCGCGGTCGCATCGGCGACGATGTCGACGAGATCGCTCCCGTAGCGGAAGCCCTCGTCGAGCTTGTCGGTCGTCAGGAAGCTCGTCCCGGCGTAGCTCGCCTCGGTCCCGAAGACGCGGTCGAGCTCCGTCGGATGGCCGCAGCTCTCGTGGATCTGCATGTAAAGCTGCGACGGGTCGAGGACGATCGTGAACCGGCCCGACGGGCACTGCGGCGCACTGAGCAGGGCGACGCACTCCTCGGCCAGCGGGCCCGCGTGGCCGGTCAGGTCGAGGCCGCGGACGAATTCGTAGCCGGCGGCCCGGAACGGTCCTCCGTCGGCGTCGGGATAGCTCCGGCGCTGGTGCTCATCGCCCTCGATGGCGTTGGCCTCGATCCCGGCGCCGACGTGGGTGAAGGTCTGCTCGGTCCAGCTGCCGTCAGTCGCCCCGAACGTCCGCGTCTCGCGCTGCGCGTCGTAGCGGGTCTCGGTGAACGCGACGCCCTCGACGGCGTGGGCGACCGCATCGGCGGCCAGGAGATGGCCGATCTTCTCCTCCAGCGGGACCGTGAAGGGGTCCTCCTGGATCGGTGTCTCGTAGGTTCCGTGCGCCGGCGGCCGGTCGTCGAGCCGGACGCGATCGCGGAGGGCAGTGGCGCTGGCCTTTGCGATCCGGACCGCGTCGCCCGCGACCCGATCGGCCTCGTCGGCCGTGAGGCGGCTCGAGCTTGCGAAGCCCCACGCCCCGTCGACGAGGACGCGGACGCCGAAGCCCTCGCTTTCCCCGGCGGCGACGCCTTCCACGCGGCCGGACTTGACGGCGATCGATTCGTCCCGGCGATGGACGACGCGGACGTCGGCGTAGGACGCGCCGAGGTGAACGGCCGTATCGAGGGAGCGGTCGCTGAGGTCTCGCATCGGGAGCCCGAGGGTAGCAGGTGGACGGCGCTCCCTCTCTCGGGCGTTCGCCCTATTGAGCAGCCGCGCCTTCGAGGCTCGGCGGCGCCTCACGCTCGCGTCGCCCGCCGGGCGACTCCAATCCTCGTACTCCGCGCCTAGAGGACCGGCCGTCCCGCCACGGCCTGCCACGTCAGGACGAGGCCGAGGCTGAGGACCGCCGTCGAGGCGAGCAGGGGAGCCGCCGTGGCGAGCCGGCCGAGGCTCGACCGGCTCGGCATGCGGTCGAGGCGGGTGCGGGCGAGGATCATCACCACCCCGACCCCGGTCATGACGGCCGCCATGCCGAGCCCGAACGCGACGACGAGGACGAGCCCGAACGCGGGCCGTCCGGCGGCGATCGATCCCAGGAGGATCAGCAGCGCCGACGTGGACGGGATGAGGCCGCCGGCCAGACCGAGGACGAAGAGGCCCCGCCACGACAGGGTCGCGCCGGCCGGTGGCAGGTGGCTGTGGCGGGCTCCGCCGTGGCTGTGCTCGCCCGGGATCGCGTCCCGCGTGTGGCCGTCCGCATGCGCGTGCTCCTGCGCATGACCGTGCGGGTGCGAATGCTCGTGCGGGTCCCCGTGCTCGTGCGGGTGCGAAGGCCCGTCCTCGTGCCCGTGGTCGTGACGATGCTCCGGCGCTCGCCTGCGGCGGATCTCGTTGAGCAGCATCCAGCCGCCGATCGCAACGATCGACGTGCCGGCGATGACCGGCGTCACCCGGTAGACCACGTCCGGCGGCAGGACGCTGCCCGCGCCGACGATGATCAGCGCCAGGACGAGGATCCCGAGGGTGTGCGACACCGCGACTGACAGGCCGAGCCCGACGGCGTGGACCGCCGTCCCACGCGACCCGACGAGGTAGGCCGCCATCAGCGTCTTGCCGTGGCCCGGCGTCAGCGCATGCCCGGCACCGATGACGACCGCGGTCAGCAGCGAGGCGAGGATCACGAACGGCGTCAGGTCGGCCGTGCGGAAGATGTCGGGCAGCTCCGCGGCGACGCCGCCGGGGACGGCGGCCGCCCGCACGCTGTCGGCCGCGGCGGGGACGACCGAGGCGACGGGTCCGCCGACCGCACCTGGAGCCGGCACCGACGACGGCACCGACGGCGCCGACGACGCCGGCGGCAGGGCCGGGTCGGGGCGCACCTCGATCGAGGCGCTCCGGATGTCCAGGGGCGTGGCGATGAGATCCGCGGGATACGCCGTCAGCTTCCGGCTCGGGCTGGCCGCGGGCAGGCCGTGCGTGTCGAGGATCGTCCCGTCGGCGGTGGCCACGATCTCGCGCCAGCCGATCCGCTCGGGATAGGACGCGTCATTGAACGCGATCGTCGTGGACGTCCCGATCGCCGGGGCGACCGGCGCCGTGTAGCCACACTCGAGACGCAGGGTCGACAGGCCGCCGGCGCCGGGCGGGAACTCGACCGACGAAGATCCGCCGACCAGGTCGAGGTGCGCGCCGTCGCGATGGAGCTCGAGCTTGCTGGCCAGGCTGGCACAGGCACCCCCGGCCCACGTGGCGGCCTCGTCGTCGGCGACGCTCCCGTCGCCGTCGGCGTCCATCGCCTGGCGTTCCTGGAATGTCGGGATCTCGGCCATGTCGATCACGATGTCGAGATCGATCCGGGCCGGCGCGACCGACAGGCCGGCATAGTGATTGATCGTGAAGTTGCCGAGCGGATGGGCCGACACCGTCGCCGGCAGCAGCAGGCCCGCCGCCACGGTCAGGGCGGCGACGAGCAGGCGAGCAGGCTTGGGACGTCCCATGTCGCCCGAGGGTACGCCCCACCCGGCGGGATGGATGATCGGCACTCGTGACCGGGTCCGGCCGCCGACCGCGAGCGGCGCGATCCGCGAACCGCACCGTACACTCGACCCGTGACACACCCTGTCCAGGCCGGTCGCGGTCGGTTCATCACGATCGAAGGACCGGAGGGTGCCGGCAAGACGACCCAGGCGTCGCGCCTCGAGGCGACCCTCCATGCGCGGGGCATCGCCGTCCGCGGAACCCGGGAGCCGGGCGGGACCCGCCTCGGGGAACGGATCCGCGACCTCTTGCTCGCGCCGTCGGCGACGCCGATCGACCCGCTCGCCGATGCGCTCCTGTTCAATGCGGCCCGCCGTCAGCTCGTCGAGGAGGTGATCGAGCCGTCGCTCGTCGCCGGGACCACGGTGATCTGTGCCCGGTTCGCGGACTCGACCCGCGCGTACCAGGGATATGGCGGCGGCCTGGATCTCGGCGAGCTCGCCCGGCTCGAGGACATCGCCACCGGCGGCCTCCAGCCCGACCTGACGCTGCTCCTCGATCTGCCGGTCGAGATCGGCCTCGCCCGCAAGGCGCCGGACGACCGGACCCGGTTCGAGACCGGTTTCGATGTCGACTTCCACCGTCGTGTCCGGAGCGGCTTCCTCGAGATGGCCGTCCACGAGCCGGGGAGATTCCGCGTCTTCGACGCCACGGCGCCCGAGGACGAGGTCGCCGAGCGGATCGCCCGCGCGGTGGACCACCTGTTCTTCGACCAGCCAGCCGCGCCGGGTGAACCAAACCGGCAGGCCCTGCGCATTCACCCGTGAACGAGAGCCAGTCCGGCCTTCGTGGACGCACGGCATCGCCCGCCGACGATGCCGATCGGGCAGTCCTCGCACTCGTCACAGCCGGACAGCTCGACGCCCTCCAGGACCTCTACGACCGGTACAAGACCATGGCCTATTCCATCGCATTGCGCATCACGTCCGACGCCTCGCTCGCCGAGGACGTCGTTCAGGACGCCTTCCTCGGCGTCTGGCGCAACGCGGGCCGCTACGTGGAGGGCCGCGGCAGCGTCAAGACCTGGGTCCTCTCGATCGTCCACCACCGCGCCGTCGATGCCGTCCGCCGCCGTCGCCCGACGACCGAGCTGCCCGAGCGCGAGGACGTCCCGCCGCCCGCCCTCCAGGTGCCGGACATCTGGCAGGACGTGGCAGCCGGCCTCGACCGCGCGGAGATCGCGGCCGCGATGGAGACGCTCTCGACGGTCCAGCGCGAGGCGATCGAGCTCGCGTACTGGGGCGGCCTGACCCAGCAGGAGATCTCGGACCGGACGGGCACGCCACTCGGCACCGTGAAGAGTCGTGTCCGCCTGGGGTTGCTCGCGCTTCGGCGCGCCCTCGTCGGCGACGAGGCCGGCTTCACCGACCCATTTGCGGGGGACGGCGCATGACCGAGCCGCGGATGACCCACGAGCAGGCCCGCGATCTGGCGGCCGGCTATGTCCTCGGGGCGCTCGAGCGGTCCGAGGAGGACGCCGTGCGCGACCACCTCGCGACCTGCACCGAGCCGCACCCCGAGTTCGCGGCGTTCGGGGAGGTCGTGCCGGCGTTGGCCGAGCTCGGCGACCTCGAGCTCGTCGAGCCGCCCGCCGCGCTCGGCGCCCGGATCATGGCCGCGGCCGCCGCCGACCTCGCCGCGCACCCGCGGGTCACGCCCGCTGCGACACCGCCGGCGCCACCTGCGCTGTCCGCCCCGGCGGCGCCGACGGCCCCGACGGCATTTCCGACGCCCGCCGAGCGAGCCCAGCGCGAGGAACGACGTCGCGCCCGGACCACCCGTCTCGACTGGGTCCTCCGGATCGCCGCCGTGGTCGCGATCGTGGCCGTCGGTGCCTGGGGTCTCAACCTCCAACAGCAGCTCGACGCCGCGCAGCGCTTCGATCGGGCGGTCGCCTCGGTGATCCAGGTTGCCGGCCAGGCGGGCTCGAAGACCGTGATCCTGAGCGCCGGCAAGGACTCAACCGCCAGCGGCATCGCGGCGGTCCGGCCGGACGGTTCCGTCGTCCTCGCGATGCGCGACCTCCCGGCCACGTCGGGCAGCCAGGTCTACGAGACGTGGGTGATCGTCGGCAGCGAGGCGCCGGTCGCCGTCGGTGGCTTCCCTGTCGACAGCAACGGGATCGGCAGCTTCACGACTCGCGCGGCGACGACGCCGCCGGGCGCGGTGATCGCGGTGACCCTCGAACCGCACGAGGGCAACACCGCCCCGACCTTGCCGATCGTGGCTGCAGGCGTCGCAATCGCCCCACCACCCTCCAGTTAGAGCTGTCGCGCAGGAACGACGCTGGGCGCGTTGCCGCCTCCGGTCCGCGCTCACGCACGTCCGAGTGCGCTCGCTTGCGGTCCTCGGCGGCGCCTTCCCAGCGTCGCCCCTGCGCGACGAACGCAGTCGCGTAGGGGGCGCGGATCTGCGAGAGCTGACCTGTGGCCGGCTCACCGAGGTCCGAGGCGGAGCTCCGCGACGCCATCGGCCCGAGGTGCCGTCGACTGGCGGACGACCAGGGACGGGGCAACCACGACGTCCGGGACCGCCCGGTCGGCGTCGGTCGACTCGATCATGTCGAGGAGCATGTGCGCCGCGGTCCGGCCCATCTCGACTCCCGACTGGCTGACCGTCGTCAGCGGCGGGATCGTGAACGACGCGCTGTCGATGTCGTCGAAACCCACGATCGAGAGCTGGTCCGGGACGACGACCCGTGCCTGGAACGCGGCCTGGAGCAGGCCGATCGCGATCGTGTCGGAGGCCGCGAACACCGCCGTCGGACGGCTCGGTCGATCGAGATGGGCGAACAGCTCCCGGCCGAGGTGGTAGCTCGGCTCGGGGTCCGGCTGGGTCGTGAAGTAGACCCGTGCCCGCTCACCCTCGCCGTGCTCGCGCATGTAGCGCTCGTACACCGCGGCGCGCAGCGGGCCGTCGGCCATCCGCTCGTCCGCCACGCAGATGATGCTGCGGTGCCCGAGGCCCCACAGGTGGTCGAGGGCGAGGAGCGTCCCGGCCTCGTTGTCGACATAGACCCCGGGCACACGCCGCGGCCCCACCCGGTCGCTGACGCCGACGACATGCTCGTGATGGTTGGCCAGGTCGTCGAGCGTCGCGTCGCCGCCGGCGATGTCGCCCATGACGAGGATGCCGTCGGCATGGGACTGCTCGAACATCGAGCCGTAGATCGCCGCGACGTCGGGCTGCCAGTCGAGATGACCGAGGAACAGCCGGTAGCCGCGGTCACGGGCCACCGCGTTGACCCCGCGCAGGACCTGGGTGTGGAACGGGTCCGAGATGTCCCGGACGATGACGCCGAGCAGCGAGCTCCGGCTGCCGCGCAGGGCTCGGGCGAGGAGATTGGGCTTGTAGCCAAGATCGGCCGCGGCCGCGATGATCCGGGCGCGGGTCTCATCGCGGATCGCGACGCCGGTCTCGCGACCGTTGAGGATGCGCGAGACCGTCGTGATCGAGACGCCCGCCCGGCCCGCGACATCGCGCAACGTGATCGTGCTGCCGGCAGGCTTCATCCGACCTCGTCCTGCGACCACTTGACAGTGCGGACTATCGTTCCGTTGTCGCGCAAACGTCAAGCGTTATCGTTAAGCCCCAGCGCGGGACGAGTGGGACGGGTGGGACGAATCGGTCCTATCGCGGACGAGACGGCGCGGCGGAGGAGCGGTGGACCAGTTTCCGCGGTTCGACCTGGACGGGCGGACGGCGCTCGTCACCGGCGCGTCACGCGGTCTCGGCCGGGCGATCGCTCTCGCCCTCGCCCACGCCGGGGCTGACGTCGCCCTCGGCGTGCGCGACCCCGCGACGGCGGGCGATCTCGTTGCCGAGATCGAATCGATGGGCCGGCGGGGGCTGGCCGTCCGGATGGACGTCCTCGACCTGGGCCAGATCGCGACCGCCGTGGACGAGGTCGTCGAACGCCTCGGGCGATTGGACATCCTCGTCAACAACGCCGGGGCCAGCCCGGAGGCTCCGGCCGAGGATGTCATCGAGTCCAACTTCGACCTGACGATGGGCGTCAACGTCAAGGGCGTCTTCTTCGCCAGCCAGGCCGCCGGCCGGGTCATGATCCGGCAGGGCTTCGGGCGGATCATCAGCCTGAGCTCGCAGGCCGGGTTCGTTGCCCTGCCGACCGAGTCGGTCTACTGCATGTCGAAGGCGGCCGTCGCCCACATGACCCGCTGCCTGGCCGTCGAGTGGGGCCGCCACGGGATCACCGTCAACGCCGTCGCCCCGACCTTCATCCGGACCCCCGGCACGGCGGCCGCCCTGGCCGACCCGGTCTTCGAGGCCGAGGTCCTCGAACGGATCGCCGGCCTCCACCGGATCGGCGAGCCCGTGGAGGTCGCCGGCGCGGTCGTCTTCCTCGCCTCGCCGGCCGCGTCGCTCGTCACCGGCCACACGCTCCTCATCGACGGCGGCTGGACCGCCCGATGACCGTTGCGGCGACGGCACCGGTCACGGCGGCGCCCATGACGGACCCGGGCTTTCCGACCGTGTTCGGCCGCGAGCTCCTCGGCGAGCTGCCGAACTTCGTCCATCGCCCCTACCTCGTGGTCACGATGGCCGACCTGTGGCCGCGCTTCGAACATCTCTTCGACTCGCACCTCGCCGGCGTCCACTTCGTCGAGGATCTCGACGTCGCGGTCCTCGAGGCTGCCGTCGACGATCTGCCGGCATTCGGGAGCGTGATCGGACTCGGCGGTGGCCAGGCATCGGACGTCGCGAAGTATTTCGCCTGGCGGCGCAACCGGCCGCTCTTCCAGGCGCCGACGGCGATGACCACGAACGCTCCGTTCGCCCACCGCGCCGCGCTCCGCCGGGGCGACGGCGTGGCGGCGATCGGCTGGGCGGTGCCGGAGGCGGTCTACGTCGATTTCGAGGTCATCCGCTCTGCGCCGGCCCTGCTCAACCGGAGCGGGGTCGGCGACGTCCTCTGCATCCACACCGCGCATCACGACTGGAAGCTGGCCCACGACTCGGGCAGGGAGGAACGCCGATGGCCTTATGACGAGCGGCTGGTGAGCGAGGCACGTGGCTGGCTCGAGGCCGTGCTCGGCGACCTCGACGAGATCCACGACGTCAGCGACCGGGGCATCCGGACGTTGATGCTGGCCCACCGCTGGGGTGGCGCCGCCTACCACGCCGCCGGCTGGAACAACCGTCACATGGACGGCGTCGACCACGCCTTCCTGTACGGCCTCGAGCACCAGACCGGTCGCCATTTCATCCATGGCCAGGCCGTCGGGCTTGGCACCTACGTCGGCGCGGTCCTCCAGGACAACGAGCCGGAGATGATCCTGTCGGCGCTCGATCGCGCCGGCGTTGACATCCGGCCCGAGTCGATGGGGATCGATTGGGACGACGCCGCGACGGCGATGCGGCGTCTGGCCTGGTACGTCCGCCACGCGGACCTGCCGTACACGATCGCCGACGCCCGGCCCGTCAGCGATGCCATCGTCGAGCACATCCGGGACCGGATCCATGCCACGTTCGGGGCGTGGGACACGCAGGGCCGCGGCGGCCCGAGAGGAGGGTTCATCTGATGCAGCGAAGCAAGCGGGCGGCGCCCCTGTGGACGCTCGGAACGCTGATCTTCTCGGCGATGTTCATCGTCGGGGCCTGCGGGACCTCGAGCACCCCACCGCCCAGCACCGGGACCGGCGGGGCCGGCGCGAGCACGGGTGCCGGCGCGAGCACCGGGGCCGGCGCGAGCACGGCGGCCGGGACGAAGCACGTCGCGATCGTGAACAAGGACATGACCGACGACGAGATCAAGGCCGAGATCGCGAAGGAGGCCGGGGTCGTCGTCGGAAACTGGACCTACTCCGCCAACGCGGTGCTCGTCGACCAGTTCCAGAAGTACGTGAAGGCGACCTACGGCGTCGACATCAAGCTGACCTACGACGGCAGCCAGGCACCGAGCGAGTACCTGACCAAGCTCGCCGCCGCGTCCAAGGGCGGCAACCCGGCCCCGTACGACGTGATGGCCGTCGAGGAGAACTACTGGGCCGACGGAAAGGCCCAGGGCCTGACCGCGGACTTCCTGCCGAGCGACCTGATCCCGAACCAGAAGCTCGTGCTCGACCAGCTCCAGCACGCGCCGACGTCGATCGCCTTCCAGTCCACGTCCTACCCGGGCGTGGTCTACAACCAGGCGAAGGCGCCGTTCATCAAGAGCCTCAAGGACCTCGCCAATCCCGCGCTGAAGGGCAAGGTCACGCTGCCCGCCCCGGGCGACATCACGGCCGGAGGGTTCTTCCTCGGCCTCGCGTCCGAGATGGGCAAGGACTACACGAACGCGGACCAGATGAAGGAGGTCGTCGACTGGGCGATCGCGAACATCGGCCCGAACGTCGCCAAGTACACCTCCGACCAGCCGACGATGCAGCAGCTCTTCGAGTCCGGCGCCATCGACGCGTTCTCCTTCTGGAACGCAACCGCCCGGCTCGAGTACTTCGGCGGCAACAAGGACGCCACCCTGCTGGTTCCGTCGACGATCTATCCGGCCAACGGCTATCTGTGGATCCCGAAGGGTGCGCCGCACCCGGTTCTGGCCCAGATCTTCATCAACTGGCGCCTGAGCCCCGAGGTCCAGTTCCCGAACGACTGGCCGATCAACCACGGCCAGTGGAGCGAGCTGAGCGAGGGGTTCCTGGGCCCCGACTACGTGTCCCACGTGCCGGATTGGTTCAAAGCCGACTACGCCAAGTACTACCCGACCCTCGACCAGATCAAGACCCAGTTCAAGCCGATCGACTGGGACGCGTACAACGCGTCGGCCAAGATCTGGCAGGACTACTACGGATCCAAGATCGGGCAGTAGGCTGATCCCGATCTCGCCCATCGACACGGCGACCTCTCGCGCCCCAGCGCGAGAGGTCGCCCCACCCCCTCGGACCCAGGCAGCCCGCCGATGACCGGCCAGACCCGATCGATCGCGCCGCTCCGTCCGGCACCGCTCGCGGTGCTCGGGCGCGGCGACGCGGCGCGCCGGCTGCGGACCCTCGCGCTGCTCCTGCCCGCGATCCTGCTGGCGCTCCTGTTCCTGTACTACCCACTCGTCTTCATCGTCCAGATGAGCTTCACCGAAGGCTCATCCTTCCTCTCGCCCGGCGGACCGATCGCGACGCTGGCGAACTACGCACTGATCGGCGGCAGGTACCTGCCGAACCTGCTCGTGACGCTCCAGCTCGCGCTCCTGGCGACGATCGTCGACCTCATCTTCGGGTTCCCGTTCGCCTACATCTTCGTCCGCAAGGTGCGCTATCGAACCCCGGTCCGGGCGCTGATGGTGTTCCCGATGTTCGGCGCCCTGTACATCGCCTTCGGGATGCGGTTCATCCTGCTCCCCGGCGGCCCCGCGACGCCGGTCCTCCAGGCGCTCGGGATCGCCAGCACCGACGCGCTGTTCAGCCTGCCGTCCGTCGTGTTCGCGATGTCGATCTTCACGTTTCCGTTCATGGTCCTGAACATCGGGACCGCACTCGGCAATGTCGACCCGACGCTCGAGGAGGCGGCCGCCTGCCTCGGCGCGCGGCCCTGGCAGACGTTCCGGCGCATCGTCCTGCCGCTGACCCGGGCGGGGACCGTGGCTGGAGCCCTTACGGTCTTCGGCTGGAGCATCGGGACCTTCGCCGAGCCGCTCCTGCTCGGCTCCGCGAACGAGCAGCGGGCCCTCGCGTGGACCGTCTACCAGCGCGGTGTCGTGCAGACCGATTACGGCCTGTCGACCGCGATGGGCGTCGTCCTGCTCGGCGTCGCGTTCGTGGTCACCTATCTGTCGCTGCGCTACTCGCGCGGAGCCCTGGTCGAATGAGGTCGTCGCCCGCCCTGCCGGCGAGCCCGCTCCCCGCCGGATCGAGGCCGCCCGCGGCCGCCCGACGTCCGCGCCTCAGCTCGCGGCGCCTCTGGGACGCCCTGAGCCACGCCTACATCTGGGCGGTCCTCGTCGTCTTCATCCTGCCGTTCCTCGCCCTCGTCGGCTTCTCCTTCACGACACGGCCGGGCGAGGCTGGCGTGGTCACCAACTACGGCTACGTCCTCGACACGTTCGGCGACAACCTCCTCTGGAGCCTGAAGATCTCGGGCCTGACGCTACTCATCAACACCCTCGTCAGCCTCCCGGCGGCCTACGCGATCGTTCGCCATTCGTTCCCGGGAAAGCGCCTGCTCTTCTCGGTCCTCACCCTGCCCCTGTACGTCCCGGGGGCGGTCATCGGCATCAGCCTCGTCCTCACCTACAACTTCACCTATCACCTGACGACGTCGATGTGGGGCCTCGTGCTCGCGATGGCGCTCGGCACGTTCCCGCTGATGCTGACGCCGGTCGTCGTCGCGCTGAAGGACCTGCCCGTGATCTTCGAAGAGGCATCGGCCTGTCTCGGCGCGACCCGCTGGCAGACGTACCGACGGATCGTCCTGCCCTTGATCGGGCCCGGCGTCAGCGCCGGCCTGCTCCTGTGCTTCATCATCGTGTTCAACGAGTACCTCGTGACCCTGTTCGTCCATCCGCCCGGGCTCACGACCGCACCGCTCCGGGTCTTCAACCAGATCCGGACGGCGGGCCTCGCCCCGACGACGGCCGCCCTCGCGGTCACGATGCAGCTGATCTCGCTGGCGGCCGTCCTGCTCTTCTTCCGCCTGTTCGGGGCTCGCCATCTCAAGGGGACGTACCTGCTCTGATGTCGACCGTCCGGTTGGCCTCGATCACGAAGCACTTCGGCACGACCGTCGCGGTCCACGAGTTCGACCTCGAGGTCGCCGACGGCGAGTTCGTCACGCTCCTCGGCCCGTCGGGCTGCGGCAAGACGACGACCCTGAGGATGATCGCCGGGCTGGTGGAGCCGACCGGCGGCCGGGTCTGGTTCGACGACCAGGACGTGACCTTCCTGCCGCCTCGAGCGCGCAACATCGGGTTCGTGTTCCAGACGCCGGCGCTGTTCCCGCACCTGTCGGTCGCCGAAAACGTCGGTTTCGGCCTGTCCGTGAAGGGTGCGCGGAAAGCGGCGATCGCGAGTCGCGTCGAGGAGATGCTGGCCATGGTCGACCTGACCGGGTACGGCGCCCGGACGCCGAGCCAGCTCTCGGGCGGTCAGCAGCAGCGCGTGGCCCTCGCCCGGGTCCTCGCCACGGATCCGCGGGTCCTGCTGTTCGACGAGCCGTTGTCGGCGCTCGACAAGAACCTCCGGGAGAGCCTCAAGTTCGCGATCCGCGAGCTCCAGCGACGGACCGGCAAGACCTCGATCTACGTGACCCACGACCAGTCGGAGGCCTTCGCGATCTCCGACCGGATCGTCGTCATGAACGGCGGGCGGGTCGAGCAGATCGGCAGCCAGACCGAGATCTACCTTCGGCCGCGGACGGGGTTCGTCGCGGAGTTCATCGGAGCGAACAACGCGTTGCCCGGGACCGTCGTCGCGCTCGAGCCGGTGTCCGGCACGAGTGGCCAGTCGGGCGAGCACCGGTTCCGGATCCGGAGCGGGGAGCTGACGCTCTCCTGTCGGAGCCGCCTGCCGGTCGCGCTCGGCGACGCGGTGGTCGCGTACCTGCGGCCCGAGGACCTGGCGGTCGTCGACGACGACGGCGCGGAGTACCGGAACGTCGTCGAGGGAGAGGTCGAGCGGGTGATCTTCGAAGGTCCGACGGCGCAGCTCCGCATCCGGGTCGCCGGCCGGGAGATGCGCGTGGACGTGGGTGGGAGCCGGCGCCTCACCCTCACGGAAGGAGATCGACGCGTGCGGCTGGGATTCGACGATCTGAACGTCGTGCCGGCCGATACGGCGTCGGCCGACGGCGGGTCCGGCGGGTCCGGCGGGTCCGGCGGCGACGGATCCGCCGAGCCGGTGTCCGCGTGACCGGGCCGGACACGCCGGGGCATCCGCGCACCCGGGCGAACCCGGATGCCACGGTCCTCCCGCCGGGGGGCTTCACGACGGTCTTCGGCCGGGAGCTGATCGGCGAGCTGCCGAACTTCGTCCACCGTCCGTGGCTCGTCGTCACGATGGCCGATCTCTGGCCGCGCTTCGAGGCGCAGCTGAGCGAACACCTGGCGGGTGTTCACCTCGTCACCACGCTCGAGCTCGCGGAGCTGGAGATGGCCGCTGACGCCCTCTCGCCCTGTGCCGCGATCATCGGGCTCGGTGGCGGTCAGGCGCTCGACGTCGCCAAGTTCTTCGCCTGGCGCAAGGGTCTCCCCCTCTTCCAGGTGCCGACCGCGACGACCGTCAACGCCCCGTTCGGCCACCGCTCCGGGGTCCGTGACCGAGGCCGCGTGCGGTACCTCGGATGGGCGATCCCGGAGGCGGTCTACATCGACTTCGACGTGATCGGGTCGGCCCCACGCATGCTCAATCGGAGCGGCGTCGGCGACGTCCTGTGCTACCACACCGCCCGCCGCGACTGGGAGCTCGCTGACCGGCTCGGCCGGACGGAGCCGAAGTGGCCGTTCGACCCGGCCCTCATCGCGGACGCGGCGACCGTGATGGGCTCCGTGGTCGACGCGCTCGACGAGATCCACGACGGCACGGAGGCCGGGATCCGGGCCCTGGTCCTCGCCCATCGCTGGGGCGGCACGACGTTCCATGACTCGGGCTGGGTCCCGCGCCACATCGAGGGCGTCGACCATTTCGTCTTCTACAACCTCGAACGGATCACCGGGCGCCACTTCATCCACGGCCAGCCGGTCGGGCTGGGGATCGTCGCGGGCTCGGTCCTCCAGGACAACGAGCCCGAGCGGATGGCGGCCGACCTGGCGCGGGCCGGCGTCGACATCCGGCCCGAGGCGATGGGCGTGACCTGGGATGACGTGGGCGAGGCGCTCCGGACGCTGCCGACGTTCGTCCGTGACGCTGGACTGTGGTTCAGCGTCGCCGACACGATGACGATCGGAGACGAGCATGTCGCGCGCGTTCGCGAGGTGGTCGACGCGGCGTTCGGTCCGGCGGTGCCGATGGCGGACGGCCGGGGCGGGAGCGCGGACGGGTGAAGATCGGGCTGAGCCTGCCCCAGGGCTGCGACCGCGAGTACCTCGGCATGGACGCCTCGACGGCGTGGACGCGGACGGTCGAGGCGGCCCGGTGGGCCGAGGACGTCGGCTTCGAGTCGCTGTGGATCAACGACCACATGCAGGTCGATCCGCCGCCGGAGGAGGCGCCGATCTTCGAGCCGTTCGTCGAGATCGCGGCCCTCGCCGTCGAGACCCGACGCGCCCGTCTCGGTCACCTCGTCCTGGCCGCCGCCTACCGCAATGCCGGGCTGACCGCGAAGGCGATCTCGACCGTCGACGTCATCAGCGGCGGACGGGCAATCCTCGGGATCGGCGCCGGTTGGAAGGAGGACGAGTGGCTCGCGTACGGCTACGGCTTCCCGCCAGCCGGGGAACGACTGGCCATTCTCGCGGACGACCTCGAGATCATCAGCCGGATGCTGGGTCCCGGACGGGCGACCTGGGAGGGCGCCCACGCTCATGTGCGTGACGCGATCCACGAGCCAAAGGGGCTCCAGCAACCGCGGATCCCGATCCTCATCGGCGGCAACGGCCCGAAGGTGACCTGGCGCCTGGCTGCCCGGTTCGCCGACGAGCTGAACCTCGATGCGCTGCCTCCCGCCAAGGTCGACGCCGCCCTGCCGGTG
>DATNBW010000214.1:0-2532 GCA_035607275.1 Verrucomicrobiia bacterium
GCCACGACGATCCGGCGGCGCGCATCGACCTGGACGGCACGTGGAGGTTCCAGCTGCTTCGCGATCCGGCCGCCGAGCCGGGCGGGGACTGGAGCGAGGCCGCCGTCCCCGGCTGCTGGACGATGCAGGGCTTCGACGACCGGCCGCACTACACCAACGTCCAGATGCCGTTCGCCGGCGTTCCCCCCGCCATCCCCGACGACAACCCGACCGGCGTGTACGAACGGGACGTCGACATCCCGGCGGCGTGGGAGGGCCGCCGGATCGTGCTCCACGTCGGCGCCGCCGAGAGCGTCCTGATCGTCTCGATCGACGGCCGCGAGATCGGGATCAGCAAGGATTCGCATCTCGCGGCCGAGTTCGACCTGACCGAGGTCGCGACACCCGGCCCCCATCGCCTCACCCTCCGCGTCGTCAAGTGGTCCGACGCGACGTACATCGAGGACCAGGACCAGTGGTGGCACGGCGGGATCACCCGCTCGGTGTTCCTGTACGCCACGGAGCCGACCTACCTCGCCGACGTGCGCGCGGTCGGCGGCCTGGCGGACGACCTGACCACCGGAACCGTCGATCTGCGGGTCGACGTCGCGGCGCGCGACGGCGGGCAGCAGGCCGGCTGGACCGTCGACGTCCACGTCGGCGGACGGACGCACACCTACGACGTGCCGACCGCGACGCCGCCCGAGAAGGGCCGCAAGTTCGCCCAGTCGGAGGCTGACCTCCTCTCGCGGACCGCGGCCCACGCGCCGCGGACGGCGGCCGAGTCGGAGGTCGAGTGGCCCGCGCTCCACCGCTGGTTCGACCCGCCCGCCGTCGGCCGGATCGAGGATCGGCTGACGATCCCGTCCGTGACCGCGTGGTCGTCGGAGCGGCCGCATCTCGAGGACCTCACGGTCACCCTCCGGGACGCCGCCGGCGCGACCGTCGAGGAGGCCCGGTACCGGATCGGGTTCCGGCGGGTCGAGATCGTCGGGCGCGATCTCCTGATCAACGGCCGGCGCGTCCTGATCCGGGGCGTGAACCGCCACGACTTCGACCAGCACACAGGGCGGGTGATCAGCCGCGAGTCGATGCGCGCGGACCTCGTCCTGATGAAGCATTTCGGGTTCAACGCCGTGCGGACGTCGCACTACCCGAACGATCCGGCCTTCCTCGACCTGACCGACGAGCTCGGGCTGTACGTGATCGACGAGGCCGACATCGAGTCGCACGCGTTCTGGGGCACGCTGTGCGACGACCCGCGCTACCTCAACCAGTGGGTCACCCGCGTGACGCGGATGATCGAGCGCGACCGGAACCACCCGTCGATCGTCGCCTGGTCGATGGGCAACGAGTCGGGCTACGGCCTCAACCACGATGCCGCGGCCGCGGCAGCCCGGCGCGCCGATCCGTCGCGACCGCTCCATTACGAGGGCTCGATCAAGTTCGACTGGGCGGCCGACCAGTCCGCCAGCGACCTCGCCTGTCCGATGTACCCGACCCTCGACGCGATCGTCGCCCATGCGCACTCGGGCGCGCAGCGCTACCCACTGATCATGTGCGAGTACTCGCATGCGATGGGCAACAGCAACGGCACGCTCGCCGACTACTGGGACGCGATCGAGACCACGCCCGGGCTCCAGGGCGGGTTCATCTGGGAGTTCTGGGATCACGGGCTCGTCCAGGAGCTGCCCGACGGCCGCACGCACTGGGCGTACGGCGGCGACTTCGGCGACGTGCCGAACGACGGCAACTTCGTCTGCGACGGGCTGGTCTGGCCGGACCGCCGCCCGAAGCCGGCCCTGTTCGAGCATCGCCAGCTCGCGGCGCCGGTCCGGATCAGCGCCTCCGTCGAGGACCTGGCGGCGGGCCGGATCAGGATCGAGAACCACCAGGACTGGCGCGACCTCGGCTGGCTCGAGGCGAGCTACGAGGTGACCGCCGGGGGCGAGACCGTGGCGCGCGGCGACTTGGGTCTGCCCGCCTTGGCGCCGGGCGAGCGAGGCACGGTCACGGTCGCCCCGGGCGGCTTCGCGCTCCCGTCCGACGGTCGCCAGGTGCTCCTCACGGTGTCGTTCCGAACGGCCGGCGCCGAGCCCTGGGCGCCGAAGGGCCACGAGGTGGCGTGGGGCCAGGTCGAGCTCCGGCCGTGGTCCGCCGCCCTCGACCGGGGACAGGCAGCCGGGGCATCCGCGCCGGCGCCAATCGACGACGGGGGTCGGATCGTCCACCCGTTCCTCGCTGGCGCCCCCGAGCTGGCCCTATGGCGCGCCCCGACCGACAACGACCGGATCGGCGGGATGGCGGCGCGCTGGGAGACGTGGGGGCTGGACCCCCTCGAGCGGCGCGTCGTGTCGATCGAGCGGCGCGTGGTGTCGATCGAGCGGCACGGGCCCGAGGCGACGGTCGTCACCGAGCATGGAGCGGGAGGCGGACCCGTCGTGCGCCACGAGCAGACGATCCGCGCCACGGCCGACGGGATCGTCGTGGACGAGCGCGTCGTCGTCCCGGACGAGCTGACGGATCTCGCCCGCGTCGGCATCGTTCTCGAGA
>DATNBW010000215.1:0-2606 GCA_035607275.1 Verrucomicrobiia bacterium
CGGCTTGTCCCCGCCGACATCGAGCGTCCGGAAGGTCACCGGCCGGTCGCCCATCGCATCCGCGATCCGGCGATAGATCGCCCGCTGCTCGGCCAGCCCCGGCGCGACCGTCCGGCCGAGGAAGATGAGCTCGGTCCGGACCAGGCCGATCCCGTCGGCACCGACCCGCGCGGCGAGCTCGGCCTCGGCGATGGATCCGACGTTCGCCTCGACGAGAATGCCGAGTCGGTTCGGCGTCGCCACCGCGATGATCGAACCCGCCCGGTCCCCGGCCGGACGGAATCCATCACGGCCCGCGTCGGCCGCCCCGGGCTCGCCGGCGCCGGCCCCGGCCTCAGGCCCGGTCCCGGCCCCGGATCCGGCCGGATCGGTGCCGGCCGACGGCAGGGTCGCGAGGTCGGCCTCCGCCGGTTCCACGACGAGCCGGCCGCCGTCGCCGTCGAGCAACGCGGCACAGTCCTCGAGGTCGCGCCCGAGCTCCGCCCCGAAGCCCAGGACGAGCGGAATGCCGAGGGCGCGGGCGACGATCGCCGCATGACCGCTCGGCGCGCCGCCGACGAGGGCGATCCCGCCGACCAGCTCGGGCCGGATCGCCGCGACGAGCGACGGATCGAGGTCGTCGGCGGCGAGGATGGCGGTCTGACCGTCGCGTCGATGGAGGACCGGCCTCGTCCGGCCGGTCAGCAGGTCGGCGACGCGCCGGCCGACGTCGCGCAGGTCGGCGGCTCGCTCGCGGAAGTACGCGTCGTCGACGCCCGCCAGCAGGTCGGCCTGCTCGGCGGCGACCCGGTCGATCGCCTCGACCGCGGAGGCGCCCGCGGCGACCGCGGCAAGCGTCGGGTCGACGATCCCCGGGTCGCGGGCAAACAGGGCCTGCGCCTCGAAGATCGCGCCGACCTCCTCGCCGGCCCGGCCCGCCGTCTCCCGGGCGAGATCGTCGAGCTCCTCTGCCGCGGCCGCCATCGCGTCGCGCAGCCGCCGGGCCTCGAGATCGGCGTCCAACTGTCGATCGCCGGCCGGCTCGGCCCGTCCGGGCTCCGCCGCCTCGACCCACAGGAGGCGCCCGACCGCTGCCCCGGGCGAGCCGGGCCGGCCGATGAGAAGGCGTCTGGTCATGGAACGCGCCATCATCCGGAGACGGTGTCGGCGAGCGCGGCGAGCAGCAGCGCCGCCGAGGTCGCGCCCGGGTCCTGGTGGCCGATGCTCCGCTCGCCGAGATAGGATGCGCGGCCCTTCGTCGCGAGGAGCGGGATCGTCGCCTCGGCGCCTGACCGCGCCGCATCCCTCGCGGCCGCGATCGTCGCGGATGCATCGCCGCCGCCGTCGAGCGCGGCCCGAGCGGCCGTCGCCGCGGGCACGATCGCGTCCAGCATCGTCTTCTCACCGGTTGTCGACTTGCCGAGGGCGGCGATCCCGGTCGCGGCTGCCTCGAGCGCTGCGACGATTGCGGCCGCCGAGGTCGCGGGTTCGGACAGCCCGCCCACAGCCGCCGATGCTCGCAGGAACGCCGTTCCGTACAGGGGCCCGGATGCCCCGCCAACGGTGCTGATCAGCGTCCGGCCGACGACCCGCAGCAGTTCCGCGGTCGCGGCCCGGTCGGTCGTCGCGGGATCCGGCGCGGGCCGCGCGTCGAGCGCCGCGACGATCGCCTTGAAGCCGCGATCCATGTTCGTGCCGTGATCGCCGTCGCCGATCGCCTGGTCGAGCTCGGTCAGGTGCGGCGCTTCCGTGTGGATCCGCTCGGCAGCGGTTCGAAGCCAGGGATCGAGGATCTCGAGCATGCGCGGCTCCTCGGCGTTTGGAGGGCGTGTGACGGAGTCTAGGCCGCCGGATCCCGGTCAGGATGGGACCGGGATCCGGCGACAGGCGCTGGCGGGGTCAGACGCCCCAGCGCAGGGCGGCCGTATGAACCGGCGAGTCCCAGAGCCGGACGAGGTCGTCGTCGAGCTTCAGGAGGGTGACCGAGAAGCCGGCCATCTCGAGGCTGGTGATGTAGTTGCCGACCAGGCTCCGCCCGATCGTGATCCCCTGTCCGCCGAGGATCTTCGCGACGCTGTTGAACGCGATGTAGAGCTCGATGAGCGGCGTGCCGCCCATTCCGTTGACGAAGGCAAGGACGCTGTCGCCGCGGCCCAGGCCGAGATCCGAGACGATCGGCGAGACGAGCCACTCGGCCATGTCGTCGACCGGGGCGAGCTTCTCCCGGCGCCGGCCGGGCTCGCCGTGGATCCCGATCCCGACCTCGACCTCGTCGTCGCCGAGGGCGAACGTCGGGGTGCCGGCGGCGGGGACGACGCAGGACGTCAGGGCGAGGCCCATCGAGCGGCCCTGGCCGTTGACCTTGACGGCGGTCGCGGTCACGTCGGCCAGGCTGGCGCCCGCCTCCGCGGCCGCGCCGGCGATCTTTTCGACGAGGACGGTCACGCCGACGCCCCGCCGGCCGGCCGTGTACAGCGAGTCCTGGACCGCGACGTCGTCGTTCGTGACGAACGCCTTGACGTCGATCTCGCCGGCCACCAGCTCCGCCGCCATCTCGAAGTTGAGGACGTCACCGGTGTAGTTCTTGACGATGTGGAGGACCCCGGCCCCGCCGTCGACGGCGCGCG
>DATNBW010000249.1:0-4254 GCA_035607275.1 Verrucomicrobiia bacterium
CGATCCCGATCCCCCACAGCCGGCCCGGCACCGCGTGGGTCGTCGTCACGAGCTGGTCGAACAGCTCCTCCACCCGCCCGAGCCCGGCCTCGGGCCCCGCCTCGATCTCGGCCGGCTCGTCGCGGTGACCGAGGATCCGGCCGTCGAGCGTCGTGAGGGCGACGTCGACGCTCGTCGCGCCGAGGTCGGCGACGAGGAGGTGGCCGGCATCGGCCCGGAAGGCGAGCTGGCGGGGCGGGCGGCCGCCGGTCGACGGACCGGGATCGCCCTCGACGGCGAGGCCGCGCTCGACGAGCTCGCCGACCCGCCGCGCGACGATCGCCCGGCCGAGGCCGGTCCGTTCGACCAGTTCGGATCGCGACCGTGAGCGGCCCAGCCGGATCTCGTCGAGGACGAGGACGAGCGCATCGAGAGCCTCATCGGGCAGCGGGCCGGTCACGTCCCGATCATAGGGCTTGCGCCGCGCAACAGCCATCTTTTGCTCTTGACGGTCCGAAGTCCGACTGTCACCATGCGAGCGGCGGCGGATCCAAAGCCTATGACCGAGTCAGAGACCGGCTGAAGACCTGCGCTGAAAATCTAGATCGTCTAGACGACCGACCCGCCGTCCTTTCGCCGTCCGTCCACCGACCGCCGTCACCGTCAGGAGCTGGATGAGCAGGTTCGCCGATATCGGGGCCGCCGTCATCGGGACCGGATTCATCGGAACGGTCCACGTGGAGCAGCTCCGCCGGATCGGGGTCGACGTCCGCGGCGTCCTCGGCAGCACCCCGGAGCGTGGGGCGGCCCGAGCGAGCGCCCTCAGCATCGGCCACGCCTACGCCGGCCTCGACGAGATCCTCGCGGACCCGGCCGTCGACGTCGTCCACGTCACCTCCCCGAACCACCTCCACGTCCCCCAGTCCGCGGCGATCCTGGCCGCCGGCAAGCACGTCGTCTGCGAGAAGCCGCTGGCGATGACCGCCGCGCAGTCCGCGAGCCTCGTGGACCAGGCGCAGGCGAGCGGCCTCGTCAATGCGGTCAACTTCAACATCCGCTTCTACCCCCTCCACCAGCACATGCGCGAAGCGATCGCCGGTGGCGAGATCGGCGACGTCCGCTTCGTGACCGGCCACTACTTCCAGGACTGGCTGCTCCACGACACCGACTGGAACTGGCGCCTCGACCCGAGCCAGGGCGGGGCACTCCGGGCGGTCGGGGACATCGGCTCGCACTGGCTGGATCTCATGGCGTTCGTGACGGGTCAGCCGATCGTCTCGGTGATGGCCGACCTTGCGACGTTCGTGACGGCCCGCCAGGAGCCGACCGGTCCGGTCGAGACGTTCTCGACCGACCGATCTGCGCACACGGTCACCAGGCCGATGGGCACCGAGGACACGGCGACGCTCCTCCTCCGCTTCGCCAACGGTGCCCGCGGCTCGGTGGCCGTGTCGCAGATCAGTGCCGGCCGGAAGAACTCGCTCCAGTGGGAGATCGACGGCTCCGATGGCGCCGCCTGGTGGGATTCGGAGACGCCGGACCATCTGTGGCTCGGCCACCGCGACCGCCCGAACGAGCTGCTCCTGCGCAACCCGGCCCTGATGAATCCGGCCGGCGCGGCCGCGGCCGCCCTGCCCGGCGGCCACGTCGAAGGCTTCGGGGACACGTTCGGCGCCCTGTTCCGGGCGATCTACGCGGACGTGCTCGCCGGCCGCCCGAACGCCGACCCGCCGTATGCCGACTTCGCGGCCGGCCACGACGAGATGCTCGTCAACGACGCGGTCGCCCTGAGCGCCGCGGAGTCGCGCTGGGTCGATGTCGACCGCAGCCGGACCCACCCGGGCGGGGTCGTTTCGATGCAGGAGGTTCGCTCTTCATGAAGCTCGGCCTGATGACCGCCGCATTGGGCGGCATGGAGCTCGACGCCCTCGCCGCCTGGGCCTCCGCCGAGCGATTCGAGACGCTGGAGATCGCGTGCTGGCCGAAGGTCACCGGCGACAACCGGCGCTATGCGGGCGTGACCCACATCGACGTCGACGCCCTCGACGCGAGCGGGGCCGCAGCGATCCGCCGCCAGCTGAACGATCGCGGCCTCGAGATCAGCTCGCTCGCCTACTACCCGAACAACCTCGATCCGGATCTCGCGGTCCGCTCGGCCGCCCACGACCACCTCCGGAAGGTGATCGTCGCCGCCGAGACGCTCGGGGTGAAGCTCGTCGGCACGTTCATCGGACGCGATCAACACCGGTCGGTCGCGGACAACCTGGTCGAGGTCGGCAAGGTCTGGCCCGACCTCGTCCGGTTCGCGGGCGGGCACGGGGTCACGATCGTCATCGAGAACTGCCCGATGATCTTCTCGGCCGACGAATGGCCGGGCGGCAAGAACCTCGCCTACTCGCCGGCGATCTGGCGCCGCCTGTTCGAGATCGTCGATGCGGAGAACTTCGGCCTCAACCTGGACCCGTCGCATCTCCATTGGCAATTCATCGACTACGAGCGCGTCGTTCGCGAATTCGGCTCGCGCATCCATCACGTCCATGCCAAGGACATGGAGATCGACCGGGACGGGCTGTTCGAGCACGGCGTGATGGCGGCCGGCGTCGGCTGGCAGATCCCTCGGTTGCCGGGGCTCGGCGAGATCCGCTGGGACCGGTTCATCGCGGCCCTGTACGCCGTCGGCTACGCGGGGGCGATCTCGATCGAGCACGAGGACCGCTCGTTCGAAGGCGAGGAGGATCTCGTCAAGCGCGGCTTCCTGTTGGCCCGCGACGTGCTTCGGCCCCTGGTCGTCTGAACGTGACCTTCACCGTCGACAACCTGACCGAGCGGCAGATCGCCAAGACGATCGATCACTCGCTGTTGCGGCCCGAGCTTGACGACGCGTTCGTCGAGGCCGGTTGCCGGCTGGCGGTCGCGTACGACGTCGCGTCGGTCTGCGCCCGGCCGGTCGACGTCCGGCGCGCCGCGGCGATCCTCGACGGGTCCGACGTCAAGGTCGGCACCGTGATCGGCTTCCCGCACGGCAGCTCGACGACCGCGGCGAAGGTGTACGAGGCGCATCGCGCGCTCGACGACGGGGCGGCCGAGTTGGACATGGTCATCGACATCGGCGCCCTCAAGTCCGGCCGCGACCTCGACGTGCGGACCGACATCGCCGCCGTCGTCGAGGCCGCTCACGCCGGCGGCGCGATCGTCAAGGTGATCTTCGAGAACCACTACCTGACGCCTGACGAGATCGTCCGCGCCTGTCGCCTGACCGAGGCCGCCGGCGCCGAGTTCGTCAAGACCTCGACGGGCTTTGCCGCGTCGGGCGCGACCCACGAGGACCTCGCGCTCATGCGCCGCAGCGTCTCCGATCGTGTCCAGGTCAAGGCCGCCGGCGGCGTCCGGACGCTCGACGCCCTGATCGAGGTCATGAACCTCGGGGTCACCCGGATCGGGGCGACCGCGACCGCCGCGATCATCGACGACTTCCGGGCCCGCAGGGCCGGCGGAACGCCTGCGGCCGGCGCTGCCGCCACCGCCGCCGGCGCGGTTGCGGGCACGGGCGAGGGCAGCTACTGATGGACGAGGTCCGGATCGGGATGCTCGGATCGGGGTTCATCGGCGAGTTCCACGCCGACGGCCTGCGCTACATTCCAGGCGCCCGCGTCGTCGCCAACTGGGGCGCCGGCCCGGAGCGACGCGAGGCCTTTGGCCGGCGCTTCGGCAGCCGGCCGCTCGACTCGATGGACGCGGTGTGCGCCGACCCGGAGGTCGATCTCGTCGTCGTCTCGCTCCCGAACCACCTCCACCTCGACGCGGTCCGCTCGGCGACGGGCAGTGGCAAGGCCGTCGCCTGCACGAAGCCGCTCGGGCGGAACGCGGTCGAGGCGGCCGAGATGCTCCGGCTCGTCACGGATGCCGGCGTCTTCCACGCCTATCTCGAGAACGTGGTCTTCAACGCCGAGATGATCCGGATGCGCGAGATGATCGAGTCCGGCGCCATCGGGCGGCTGACGACGTTCCGTGCCCGGGAGGGCCATAGCGGCCCGCACGCGGCGCACTTCTGGGACGCGCGGCTGGCCGGCGGCGGCGCCCTCCTCGACATGGCCTCGCACGGCGCGGAGGCCGCCCGCACGATGTTCGGCAAGGACGTCGCGGTCCGCGACGTCTTCGCGTGGGGCGACACGCTCGTCCACCGCGAGCGGACGAGCCTCGAGGACAACGCGGTGATGCTCATCCGGTTCGCCGACGGGCGGGTTGCCACGATGGACGTGTCGTGGTCCTCGAAAG
>DATNBW010000254.1:0-4134 GCA_035607275.1 Verrucomicrobiia bacterium
CCGCTGATCGGCGCGCTGATCCTGCTCGGGTCGCTGGCCTTCATCGCCCTCGGCTATGTCATCGCCTCGTTCGCCACGACCGAGGAGAGCGCCAACGGGATGACCAGCGTCGTCCAGTTCCCGTTGATGTTCCTGTCCGGCACGTTCTTCCCGATCGACGCGATGCCCGATGCGCTCAAGACCGTCGCCCGGGCTCTGCCCCTGACCTACCTCGGCGACGGCCTGCGCCAGGTGATGGTCGACGGGACGCCGTTCGCGCCGCTGTGGGTCTGCTTCGCGTTCCTCGCGGTCTGGCTCGTCGCCTGCTTCGCGATCGCTGCCCGGTTCTTCAAGTGGCAATGAGCGGCGCGATCGCCTGAGCGACGGCGTCGCGGCTCTGCGGGGCGAGCTCCCGTGACCCGACGGCCAGCAACGCGACACGGGCGCCGATCGCCAACGAGCGTTCGACGGGGAGGCCGCGCCGCACGCCGAAGACCGTGCCCGCGAGGAACGCGTCTCCGGCCCCGTTCGTGTCGACGACTCGGTCGGCCGGTTCGGCCGGGATCTCGAGCCAGCGGCCGTCGCGGGTCACGGCCAGGGCCCCGTCGGCGCCGCGCGTACAGACGACGAGCTCGCGGCCCGCATCGTGCAGGCGGGTCATGAGCGGCCGCGGGTCGGCGAGCTGCTCCCCGCTGAAGAACACGTGGTCGGCCTGCTCGAAGTCGCGGTCCCACTCCCGATCCCCGGTCGTGGCGTGGAGATCCGTCCAGGTCGGCCGGCCGAGGCGCCGGGCGATCGGCAGGACCACGCGGGCCTGGTCGACGATCGCGACGAGGACCTGATCGGCTGCCGCGACGAGCTCCTCGACGTGGACGGGGTCGTACGTGGCCGTCGGGCTGCCCGTGTGGAGCAGGAACGAGATCCGCTGACCGTTCGGATCCATCAGGTTGACGTGGCGCGCGGATCCTGTCGGGTCGACGATCGCGTCGACCGTCACGCCGCCCTCCTCGAGCGCGGCGCGAATCCGGCGGCCGGGTTCGTCGTCACCGAGCAGGCAGTGGAGCGTGACGGGAACGCCGAGGCGGGCGAGGTTGAGGGACTTGCCGGCGCCGGACGAGCCGACGGTCTCGTGCCAGCCCGGCGGGAAGATCGAGCCAGGCGCCGGGTCCGGGAAGCGATCGACCCGGATCATCGTGTTCCACGAGGCGGCTCCGAACACGACGACGCGACCGGTCATGGCCGCGGCTCGCGCGCGCCCGCCCTCGCAGGCGGCAACGCCGCGGCGGCCCGCATGCGCCCCTTCGGATCGGGTAGCGGGCGCAGGCGAGGTCGCCGCAAGGCGCCGCCGAGCACGGAAGCGAGCGCACTCGGACGTGCGTAAGCGACGCGCGCAGGCGGCAACGCCGCGGCGGCCCGCATGCGCCCGCTACCAGCGTTCGTCGTGGAGGATGTCGGCGAGGGCCTGCCTCCCGCCGGCCTTGTTCGGGCGGGCGAGCTCGTCCGGATCGGCGGGATACCCGAACGAGATCAGGTATTCGCAGTGGCGGTCGGCCGGGTAGCCGAGCAGCTCGCGGGCCCGATCGTGCTCGTGGACCGTCGCCGGCACGCTGCCGATCCCGAGCTCCCAGGCGGCCAGCATCATGTTCGCGGCGGCCATCCCGAGGTCGAACATCACCGACGGCGGGTTGTCGGCCGAATACGGATCGGGCGTCACCAGCGCGATCGCGACCGCGGCACCGGCCAGGTGGTCCGCCCAGGTCCCGAGGGTCGCGAGCTCGGCGAGGTGCTCCCGGTCGCGACAGACGATGAAGTCCCAGCGCTGGAGGTTCTTCGAGCTGGCCGCCCGACGCCCCGCGTTGAGGATCCGGACGAGATGGTCGGGCTCGAGCGGCCGGTCGGCGAACGCGCGGATGACCCGCTTGCTCGCGATCGCCCGCCAGACGGACATCGTCGGCTCGTTCGCCTCGGTCACCCGACGAGCTCCTGCCCGAGGACCGTCGCCTCGTCTTCGTCGGTCGGTCGGGTCGATACGCCGTCGCCGGGGCGCGCGCGCCCGCTCCGCGGCGAGGCCATCCGGGCCAGGGAGCGGAAGCCGCCTGGCTCCTGCTCGATCTGCGTCGGCGGGCGGACGGTGTCGGGGAGGCGGCGTGCGTCGACCGCCGCGGCACGCGCGGCGGCTTCATCCGGCGTCAGCGGGCCGCCGAGGGCACGTGCGAGGAAGCCTGCGACCGTCCGGCGATAGACCGGGAACTCGTACAGCCAGGAGTGGTGACCGCCCTCGATGACGAGCTGCTCGATCGGATGGCCGATCGCGGCGGCGACCCGGGCGAGCCGATCGAGATGGCCGACCGGCACGACCGTGTCCTCGGTCCCGTGGACGAGCAGGATCGGGGCCGTGATCCGGGCCAGGGCCCCCGAGGCGGAGATGTCCGCGACGCGATGGCCACGCGGCTGGAGGTAGACCCGCGTCGTGAGCCAGGCAAGGGGATAGGCGATGGCGTCCGGGAACGGGAGCCGCGCCAGGCGGAACGTCTGCCGGGTCAGCCGCCACGGATCGGCCGGTGACGACGTCGCGACGACCGCCGCGATCCGCGGCTCGGCAGCGGCGGCGAGGATCGCCCCGATCGCGCCCATCGAGTGGCCGAGGATCGCCCCGCTCGTGACCTCCGATCGCGCGTTCAGGGCCGCCCATGCCGCGAGGGCGTCCGCGCCGAACTCGCCGGCGGTGATCGGCAGCGTCTCCGCGGCGTTCCGGCCGTGGCCGCGCACGTCGACCGCGAGACAGTGGAAGCCCGCCGCCCGGAGGAACTGGATCATGGGCAGCAGCCGATCGCGGGCCGACTCCCAGCCATGGACGAGGGCAACGCCCGGCCCGGCGCGGCCGCCTTCGGCCGGGACGAACCAGCCGGGCAGCGTCAGGCCGTCGGTCGTGGGCACCGGAACATCCTCGAAGGGCATCCCGAGATCGGCCGGCGTCAGCTGCGGGGGCCGCGGCGTCGGATGGCCTGCCCGCCCGCGATAGAGCAGCGCGAAGCGATAGGCGAGAGCGAATGGAGCGGCGGCAAGGGCGGCCAGGATGCCGGCACGGCGGAGGCTCGTCACCGGCCTATGGGACGGCCCTGCCGGTCGACCTGTCAAGCGTCGCCGGGTAGTGGGCCGGGCCGGATAGACTCGGACCGTGCCGAAACGCGATCCCCACGACATCCTCGGCGTCGACCCGGGCGCCAGCCCGACCCAGATCAAGGCCGCGTGGCGCCGGCTCGCCCGGACCCATCACCCCGACCTGACCGGGGACGATCCGGCCGCATCGCGGATCGCGACCCAGCGGATGGCCGAGATCAACGACGCGTACGCGGCGCTGACCCGCGACGGCGGGCGGCTCGGGACGCGCTGGGCAGGCCCCGATGCGGGGGCGACCGACGCAGGCCCGGCCGGGGACCCCGGTCGCGGGACCCGGACCTCGCAACGCGGAGGTCCCCCGAAGCCGAAGGCCACCCGCCCGGTCACGGCCCGGGTCGACACGACGGGCAATGTCCGGCCCCGCAACCAGACGCTCCATCCGCCGACCGGCGCCGCCCGGCCGATCCTGCACGGTCAGCCGCCGCTCCGGGCGACGACGTCGTTCCGGGAGCCGCCGCGGGCCAGCACGCCGACCGGTCCGCTCGCTCGATCGCGCGTCCGCAACTTCCGGCGTCCGGCGGGTCCGCCGCTCCAGGCGGCGCTCGACCAGGAGCTCGGGTTCGGCAAGTTCCACGGCCATACCCTTGGCCAGATCGCGGCCTTCGAGCCGTCGTACATTGACTGGCTGGCGAACACGATCACCCGTGACCCCGACCTCAACGCGGCCGCACGGGTCGTCCGCGACGAGCTCGATCGGAAGGGCGTCATGCGTCGCGCGCGCGCCGCGACCCAGGCCGCGGGGAGCAGCCGGCCGGCCTGACGCCGGCCGCGCTCGCCATCAACGCCCCGAAACGGCACGATCGCCCTCCGGAATACGCCGGAGGGCGATCGACGAGTGCGCAAGATGATGCGAGCGATGAGCTCTGCCGTATCGCGGCCCAGGCCTGCTGGCCGATGATCCGTGGTTACTCGGCTCGTGATCTGGGTCCGGGATCCGCGGCACTCGAACCGTCATCGAGTGAACCGAAGGCCGTC
>DATNBW010000265.1:0-5555 GCA_035607275.1 Verrucomicrobiia bacterium
CTCGAAGAGGACACCGCCAAGCTCATCCATGGCACCGACGCCGCCGGCCGGCGCGTGAGCTTGATCGACTTCAACCGGTCCGGTGCCCCGCTGATGGAGATCGTCACGGACCCCGACGTCCGGTCGGCGGAGCAGGCGCGGCGCTACGCCGAGGAGCTCCAGGCCCTGCTCCGGGCGATCGGCGCGAGCGATGCGGACATGGAACGCGGCCAGATGCGTGTCGAGGCGAATGTCTCGCTCCGGCCGCGCGGCACCGAGCCGTTCGGGATCCGGGTCGAGGTCAAGAACATGAACTCGTTCCGGTCCGTCGAGCGGGCGATCGCGTACGAGATCGAGCGCCAGGCAGCCGCCCTGGACGCGGGCGAGACGTTGACCCAGGACACCCGCGGCTGGAACGAGGACCGCGGCACGACCTACGTGATGCGCTCCAAGGAGGACAGCCACGACTACCGCTACTTCCCGGAGCCGGACCTGCCGCCGCTCCGGGTCGATGCCGCCTGGCTGGCGGCGATCCGCGCGGCGCTGCCCGAGCTCCCGGCGGCCCGCCGCGCCCGCTACGAGTCGGAGCTCGGGCTGTCCGCCTACGACGCGGGCGTGATCGTCGGCGAGCGTGCGGCCATGGCGCTCTTCGAGGGCGCCCGGGCCGCGGCGCCGGACGCCGACCCGAAGGCGCTCGCGAACTGGGTCACGGGGGCCTTCCTCGGCCTCTTCCGGACCGACGCCGGGGCCGCTGCTCGGGTCGACCCCGGCGAGCTCGCCGATCTCGTCGGTCGTGTCGCGTCGGGCGAGCTGTCGGGCACGAACGCCAAGGAGGTCTTCGCCGCCCACGCCGCCGACGGCTCGACCGTGGCGGCGATCGTCGACGCGCGGGGGTTTCGCCAGATCTCGGACGCCGGGGCGCTCGCCCCGATCATCGACGAGGTGATCGCGGCCAACCCGAAGGCGGTTGACGACTTCCGGGCCGGCAAGCCGGTCCTCGGCTTCTTCGTTGGCCAGGTGATGAAGGCCACCCGCGGCCAGGCCAACGCGGCGCTCGTCCAGGACGCCGTCCGGGCGCGCCTCGAGGACGGATCGCGATGACGGTCGTCAATCTCGTGCTCTGGGTGGCGGGCGTCGCCCTCGTCGCGATCGGCTACCAGCGGGCGCGCGGGCCGTGGGCGCGCTACCAGGCGCTCAAGGAGCAGGACGAGAACGCCGCCCGGTACAACGCGTGGCGGGGCGGCATCCGCGACGATTCGACGACGGGCGCCTCGGTCGCGATGGCCATCCTTCGCCGCCAGGCGCAGATCGGCGCGGCGATCGCGATCGCCGGGGTCGTCCTCGTGTTCCTCGGCTTCCTGATCAAGTAGGCGGACCGCCCGGCGGCTCGTCCTCGGACCTCGTCAGGTCGGCCCGCCCCGCGGGGATCGGCGTCCGATCGAATGGACCCCTCAGCGTCCGCGGAACCGGCGGTGCTCGATCGCGGTGCAGCGATCCATGACCACCGACAGCCCGCCGTCGTGGGCGATCCGGGCCGCCGCCCAGTTGACGACGCCCAGCTGCATCCAGAAGCAGCGCGCGCCGATCTCGACCGCCTCCCGGGCGTGCGGCTCGCACAGCTCCGAGCGCCGGAACACGTCGACCAGGTCGAACGGACCGGTCGCATCGACCGCCTCGCGCAGGGTCCGGAAGGCCGGGACGCCGAGGATCGAGCGCTCGGCGGGGTTCACCGGAACGCACTCGTAGCCCTGGTGGACGAGGTAGCGAAAGACGCCGAACGACGGGCGGCCCGGGTTCGATGACGCGCCGACGACGGCGATCCGCCGCGTCGAGCGCAGGACGGCCGCGATTCCCTCGTCGTCGAGGACCGGAACCGGGCCGCGTCCCTCCTCGAGGTCGAGATACGCGATCGTGCGCGCTCGTTCGAGGCGGCGGCGGGCGGTCCGCTCATCGGCGGACTCGGCGGGACCGTCTGTGTCGTCGCCGGTCACAGGCGGACCGGCAAGGCATCGAGGCCGCGCAGGATGAAGCGCGGCTTCCAGCGCGGTTCGACGACGAGCTCCATCGTCGGCAGGTCGGCGACCATTCGCCGGAAGAGGATGTCGAACTCGACCTTGGCGAGCGGCGCGCCGAGGCAGTAGTGGATCCCGGCGCCGAACGACAGGTACGGGTTCGGCGAGCGGTCGAGGACGACCTCGTCGGCCCGGGCGAAGACAGCCGGGTCGCGATTGGCGGCGGCGAACTGGAGGGCGAGCTCCTGGCCGCGCGGGATCGTCACGCCGCCGATCTCGACGTCCTCGAGGACCCAGCGCTCGAACATCGGGGCGGGCGTGTCGTAGCGCAGGAGCTCCTCGATCGCGGTCGGCACGAGCGACGGATCGGCCCGCAGCGCGGCCAGCGTGTCCGGATGCCGGAACAGCGCCCACCACGAGTTTGCCGCGCCGTTGACCGACGCCTCGTGGCCGGCGTTCAGGAGCAGGACGGCCGTCCCGATCAGCTCGTCCTCGGTCAGGCGGTCGCCGCCGGCCTCGACCACGGCCGCCAGCTCGCTGATCAGGTCGTCGCCCGGCCGCCGCCGGCGGTCGCGCGCGAGATCGCGCAGGTACGCGCCGAACGCGGCGCTCGCGTCCGTCGCCCGGCGCTGCATCTCGTCCGTCGGGTTGAGCTCGAACATGAGGGTCATGTCGGCCGACCACGGCCGGAGCAGGTGGCGGTCCGACTCGGGGATCCCGAGCAGCTCGGCGATCACGGTCACCGGCACGAGCTCGAGGAGGTCGGCGATCAGGTCGAAGGCCCCGAGGCCCCGCGCGTGCTCGACCACGATCCCGACGATGTCCTCGATCCGGGGCCGGAGGGCCTCGATCGTACGCGGCGTGAACGCCTTCGTGACGAGGCGCCGCAGGCGGGTGTGGTCGGGCGGCTCGAGGTCGATCATCTGGACCGCGAGGAGGTCCCAGAACGCCGCCTGGTCGGCCGGCGGCGGCGTCCGGCCCCACGCTTCGTGGCTCGCGACATGAAGGTACGAGCGGCCGAGTCGGCGATCGCGCAGGAGGGCGTTGACGTCGGCATGCCGAGAGACGAGCCACTGGTTGGTCCGCTCGTCGTAGGCGATCGGGGCCCGGTCGCGCAGTCGGGCGAGGGCGGGATACGGATCGGCGATGAACGCCGGGTCCCACGGGTCGTAGCCGAGCTCGACCGGAGTCGGGCCGTGGCCGTTGCGGCGGTCCGCGCCGGATCCGGTCCGGGCCGCGGGCGCGACACGCGGGGAGCTGTCCATCCGGTCGATGCTAGGGGAAACCGGCGGATCCCCGCCAGCCGATCAGGCCGTCGCTTCGCGCTCGTACGGCCGGCCGTCCGCCGCCGGCGGGGTGCTCCGGCCGATCAGGCCGGTCAGGACGACGATCGTCGCGATGTACGGCAGGGCGCTGAACACCTGGGCCGGAATCGCCTTCACGATCGTGCCCAGGTCGCCGACCGGGGGCAGGAAGTTGATCGTCTGGCCGAGCGTCAGGAAGAGCGAGAAGAAGAGGGCGGCCCCGAAGGCGCCGACCGGCGTCCAGCGTCCGACGATCAGCGCGGCAAGGGCGATGAAGCCGCGACCGGCGATCCCGTTGGCCTGGAACGCGTTCGACAGCTCCATCGACATGAACGCCCCGCCGAGCCCGGCGAAGACGCCGCCGATCAGGACATTCCGGTAGCGCAGCCGGATCACGTCGATGCCGACGGTCTCGGCGGCCTTCGGATGCTCGCCGACCGCCCGGGTCCGGAGGCCCCAGCGCGAGCGGAAGAGCAGGACCTGGACCACGACCACGCAGACGAGGAGGCTGATCGTGATCGGTCCCTGGTTGAAGACGGCTTCGAACAACCAGCCGACGACCGGGAGGTCGGTCAGGACGGTGGGGGGCACGACCTTCTGGAACTGGCCGGCGCTCGTCGGGGACGCGGCCGAGATCACGTTGTTGAGATAGCCGGTGATCCCGATCGCCGCGATGTTGATGATCGTGCCGCTGATGATCTGGTCGACCCGCAGGCTGATCGACAGCCAGGCATGGAGGAGCGACACGCCGACGGCCGACAGGATCGCCGCGACGAGGCCGATCAGGAGGGCCGGCGTGATGCCGAGCGGGCCCGGATCCATCTTGCCGAGGATCCCGACGCTGGCGATCGCGACGATCCAGCCGGTGAAGGCCGCCGTCAGCATCGTGCCCTCGATCCCGATGTTGACGACGCCGGACCGCTCGCAGGCCACGCCGCACAGGGCGCCGAAGCCGAGGGGCGTCGCCGCGGCGAGGATCGTCGGCGCCGCCGTCGGCAGGACGGCGATCAGGTAGCCGCCGATCTGGAACAGGATGCCGAGGACCGGGATTCCGTAGAGGGCGGTATCCATCAGGACGGCACCGACTCGCTGGCGTACGACTTGGTGATCGTCTGGGCCTCCGCCGGGACGACCCTCGCGCCACGGCCCCCGAGACGTCTGGCCAGCACCGGCAGGATGACGAGCACGAGCAGGATCATCGCCTGGAGGACGTCGACGAGCTCGCGTGGCGTGCCGGCCTGGATCTGCATCTGGCCTGCCCCTGCCCGCATGGCCCCGAACAGGAGGGCCGCCGGGATGATGGCCACCGGGTTCGAACGGGCCAGGAGGGCCACGGCGATCGCGTCGAACCCCACGGTGGTCGCGAATGATGACTGGGTCTGGTGGGTGACCCCGAGCAGCTCGCCGGCACCGGCCAGGCCACCGAGGCCGCCGGCGATGGCCATCGTCAGGACGATGATCCGGCGCGGGCGCATTCCGGCATAGCGGGCGGCCTCGGGGTTCGCCCCGGCGGTCCGGATCTCGAAGCCGAACGTCGTCCGGTACAGGATCCACCAGATGACGACGACGGCGACGATCGCGATCAGGATCCCGACGTGACCCGTCTTGCCGAGGAAGATCGGGAGCGACGCGTTGCCCACCCCGAAGGTGACCGGGGCGGGGGCCCGCGGGACGCGCAGCGGTCCCACGACGAACGCCGCCAGGATGTTCCCGGCGATGTAGTTGAGCATGATCGTCGTGACGACCTCGTGGGCGCCGCTGTAGGCCTTGAGGACGCCGACGAGGCCGCCGATCGCTGCGCCGCACAGCGTCCCGGCGAGGACCGCCAGGGGCGCCGCGATCCAGACCGGCTCCTTGCTGAGGGCGACGCCGACGGCCACCGAACCGAGCACGCCCATCAGGAACTGGCCCTGGACGCCGATGTTGAACAGGCCGGCCTTGAACCCGAGGGCCACGGCCAGACCGCCGAGGACGAGCGGAGCGGCCTGCTTGAGGGTGTCGACGATCGGATCGAAGCCGAGGATCGAGCCCTTCACGAGGGCGGCATAGGCCGTGATCGGCTTGAGGAAGTCGAACGCACCCTTGTGCGAGATCAGGTCGGCGGCATAGATGAAGATCGAGCCGATGAGGATGGCCAGGACCACGGCGGCGAGCGGCAGCACGATCGCCGTCCGGAGCTCGCCGATCCGGTCGCTGCCGATGCGGAACCGGGGCGGCCGTGCCGCGGCCGGAGGGGTCGACGAGGCCGGAGGGGTCGACG
>DATNBW010000268.1:0-8661 GCA_035607275.1 Verrucomicrobiia bacterium
GACGGCTCGCGTCGGAACAGGCCGACCCGGAGGATGGCGGTCTCCTGGAGTCGCCGGCCGGCGTCCCGGTGGGCGCGATACAGGAGGAGCCGGGCGCGCAGCTCGGCCTCCGGATCCGGCTCGTCCTCGGCCAGGACGCCCGGTCCTTCGACGACGTGGCGAGGCAGGATCGCCCGGCTCTTGATCAGGATCAGCTGGCTGGCGACCGCGACGAATGCGCTGATGTTGCCGAGGCGATCGGTCTCGAGCGAGGCGAGGGCATCGAGGTAGGCGTCGGCGAGGGCGCCGAGCGGGACCGTGACCACGTCGAGCTGGCGCGCCTCGATCAGGGTCAGGAGCAGGGCGAGCGGCCCGTCGAACGACTCCATCCGGACCTGGGTCGCGGCCTCGGGCCGTCGACCGGCACCGAACACGACCGCAGGCGCGGCCGGACGCAGTTCCTCGTAGCCCTCGATGTCGACCGCCATCACGACGCCTCGTCGGCCAGGCGGAGCTGCTCGCCCGCGATCGGGTCGATCGGCGCGTCCTGGTGGCGGATCAGCTCGACTGTGGCGGGGCTGCACCCGGCGGCCATGGCCATCCGGGCGGACGCTTCGGCGTGGACCCTGAGGCGGTCGAGGGCGGCGGACCAGCCCGGCACGATCCCGGCCGCTCGCCAGATCCAGGCCCCGTAGCGCTGGCCCAGCGACCAGGCGATCCGCGGCAGGACGCCCGTGTCGCCCTTGGCGCAGTCGTGGAGGAGTCCGGCGACGAGGAGGTCGGGATCGGTCGCGCCGTCGGACCGGAGGCGGGCCACGACGTCGAGGCCGTGCCGACGATCGGCGACGTGCATCCCGTCGAAGAGCGCAATCTGCTCGGTGGTCAGCCAGGCCGCGAGCTGCCGGCGCTCGGCATCGCTGACCCGCGCCCGGACGTGGGCGCCGGCCTGGCGGACCTTGTCAGCCCACCAGGACGTCATACACCGCCGAAACGATCGGACTGAGGAAGGTTCCGATGACCGATTGGCCCGACGGGCCGACCGGAATGATCAGCAGGATGATCAGGAAGAACCCGTACTGCGCGAGGAACGGTCTGACCTGCCAGGCCGTTCGCGGCGGCACGAGCGACAGCATGATCGCCCCGCCGTCGAGGGGCGGGATCGGGATCAGGTTGAACAGGCCGAGCAGGATGCTGTACTGGACGATGAGCTTGAGGACCAGCTCCGGCTCGGTCACGTAGATCGACTGGTCGCCGGCCGTCAGCGGGAACAGGATGCGCAACGGGATCGCGACGACCGCGGCCATGAGCAGGTTGGAGATCGGCCCCGCCGCCGCGACGATCACCTCGCCGTACTTGCCCCGCAGGTTGCGCGGGTTGACCGGTGTCTGGGCGAATCCGAAGGGAAAGCCGGTCAGCAGGACCGAGATGACGAGCATCGTCCCGCCGATCTGGTCGAAATGGGCGATCGGGTTGAGCGTGAGCTTGCCGAACATCTTCGCGGTCGAGTCACCGAGCCGATATGCCGCGAGGGCGTGCGCGAACTCGTGGACGGGAAACGCGAGGAGGAGGAAGAACGCGATCAGGGCGAGCGCTTCGACCGGGTGGCGACTGACGAACACGATGAGTCCTTCGGGATGGCGACGATTCGGGCGGCCGGCGCCGCTGGCTGCGAATGCTACAGGCGGCGCAGCAGGTCGGCCTTCTTCGCCTCGTATTCCTCCGCGCTGATCGCGCCCCGGTCGCGCAGATCCGCGAGGTTCGAGAGCGTGCGCGTCACATCGTCGGCCGAGACCGCGGCCGCGGGGGCCGCTGCCGGCACGGAACCGGTGGCTGCGGGAGCGCCCGCGGTCGGCGCACCCGACACCGGCCCGCCGGTCCGGATCGCCGGCCCGGGCATCGGCCGGGCGCCGGACAGCTCGAGCTCGAGCTCGTGCTTGGCATCGAGCATCGCCCGCTTGAAGCCGTCCGCGTCGCGCAGCATCCGGAGGCGCGAGATCCCCGACTCGGACGCGGTCAGGATCTCGAGGTCGCCGAAGCCGAACATCCGCCCGAAGATCGACTCGGTCAGGATCGCGTCGTTGATCTTCTCGAGCGAGCTGTCGATCACCTGCTTGTTGATGACGCCCTGGGTCTGGAGGACCCGGCGCGACGTGACCACGAACTCCTCGTTCTGCCAGCGCAGGATCTGCCACCCGAGGTAGAGCAGGCCGCCGAGCACGAGGATGACGACGAGCCAACCGACGAGCGAGCGGAGTCCGCCCGCATCGTCGCCGCCGAGGAGCGCGCCCGACACCAGCAGCAGCGCGATCGCCACGATCCAGGCGATGAACGCATACCGGGCATTGGCCGCGACGACGAACCAGTGCTGATGCTCGCGGCGGAGCGGTTCCTCGCCGGTCGCGAGACGCTTGTCGAGGTACCCCATCGGCTGTCGTTCTCCTGATTCAGGCCCGCGGATGGGCTCGGGTGTAGACCTCGCGGACCCGCTCGCCGGTCACGTGGGTGTAGAGCTGGGTCGTGGAGATACTCGCATGACCGAGCAACTCCTGGACGATCCGCAGGTCGGCGCCGCCCTCGAGGAGGTGGGTCGCGAACGAATGACGGAGCGTATGCGGGCTGACGGCCGGCGGCAGACCCGCGGCCCGAGCGGCGGTCTTGACGATCGCGAACGCCTGCTGCCGCGCGAGCCGGCCGCCGCGATCGCCGAGGAACAGCGGTCCGCCCCGATCCGGCGCGACGTGGGCGATCGCGAGCAACCGGGCCCGGTCCTCGGTCATCCAGCGCTCGAGCCAGTCGAGGGCGATGTCGCCGACCGGCACGAGCCGCTCCTTGTCGCCCTTGCCGATCACCCGGACGAAGCCGCCGTCGGTCGAGAGGTCCTCGCGGTCGAGGCCGAGCGCCTCGCTCACGCGCAGACCCGCGGCGTACAGGAGCTCGAGGAGCGCCCGCGACCGGAGATCCGGCGCGGCCTCGAGGAGCGCCTCCACCTCGGCCACGGTGAGGGTTTCCGGCAGGAGCCGCGGCTGGCGCGGCAGGTCGAGATGGGCGGCGACGTCGCGCTCGATCAGGCCGTCGCCGTAAGCGAACCGATAGAAGCCGCGGATGCTCGCGGCGCGCCGCCGGAGCGACGTCGGGGCGAGTCCGGGCTCACCGGGCCGGCCGCGCCGGGTGCGGGCGCCGAGATGCGCCCTGGCCGCGTCCGGGCCGGCGGCCCACGATCCGGCGACGCCCTCCCCTGCCGCGAAGTCGGCGAGGTCGCCGCGGTAGGCGCGGATCGTCGCCGCGGACAGGCCGCGCTCGACGCGGAGGTACGTCAGGTAGTCCTCGATGGCGCGCTCGAGCGGCGGCGGAGCGCTCGTCACCGGCACGGGAGCGGCCTCGGCGCGATCAGCCCGCGGCCCCGGATCGTGCCCGCCATGCCTCGGCCCGATCGAGCAGCTCGCCGGCAGAGGCGAGGACGGTCGTGCTCGATTCCGATCCACCCTTGCCGCCCGCCGTCGACCCCGGATCGGCGCCGCCGAGCATCTGGGCGAGCTCGACGATCCGGCCCTCGCGGTCGAGCCGGGTGACATCGGTGATCGTCCGGCCGTCCCGTTCGCGTTTCGTGATCTGGAAGTGGGCATCGGCGTGAGCCGCGATCTGCGGCAGGTGGGTCACGCACAGGACCTGGTGGCGTCGGGCGAGACTCCACAGGCTCCGTCCCACCGGATCCGCGCTCCGTCCGCCGATCCCGGTGTCGATCTCGTCGAACACGAGGCTCGGCGTGTCGTCGACGGCGGCGAGCACCTCCTTGATCGCGAGGGCGACCCTGCTCAGCTCGCCTCCCGATGCGATCTTCGCCAGCGGCCGGGCGGGCTCGCCGGGGTTCGGCGCGATCCGGAACACGACCTGGTCCACGCCCGACCCGTCGAACGCGACGGCATCGCCGCCGATCTCGACGGCCGCCTCGTCGCGTCCCGCCGGCCGGCGACCGAGCCCGACCTCGAACACGTCGGGCGGGAACCCGAGCTCGGCGAGGACACGCCCGACGTCCTCGGCCAGCGCGTGCCCTGCCGTCGCGCGGGCGGCCGACAGGTCGGCGGCGACGGCCGCGACCCGCTCGAGGAGTCGCGCGTCGTCGGCCTGCCGGGCGGCCCGCTCGCCGTCGATGCCGCGCAGCCGCTCGGCCTCGGCCGCGGCGCGCTCGCCGTGGGCGATGACCGCCTCCTCGTCGTCCCCGAAGCGCCGCTCGAGCCCGTAGATCGTCGACAGCCGATCGGCCAGCCGGGCGAGCTCGTCGGGGTCGTGATCGATCGACTCCGCCAGCTCGCGGACCGACGAGGCGACGTCGTCGAGCTCGGCTTCCAGACCCGCCAAGCGCTCGGCGATCTCGCCGAACCGCTGGTCCAGCCGGGCCAGGCCGCGCGCCTCGTGGAGACCGAGCGCGACCACGTCCCGGGCGCTGTGCTCCTCTCCGCCCAGCGCCTCGATCAGCGTCGCGCTGCCCCGGGCGATCGCTTCGCCGTGCTGGGCCGCTTCGAGGCGGACCCGGATCTCGTCGGCCTCGCCAGGCCGCAGACGGGCCGCCGCGATCTCGGCCGCCTCGTGGTCGGCGAGCTCGAGGCGCCGCGTCAGCTCGCGCGGGTCGAGCTCGAGCGCGGCGAGCAGGGCGCGGTTGTCGCGCCAGCGCTCGACGGCCGCCGCGACCGCGGCCCGGAGCGGGGCATGGCCGCCGAACGCATCGAGCAGGTCGCGCTGCCAGCGCTCGTCGAGGAGCCGCTGCTGATCGTGCTGGCCGTGGATCTCGACGAGGGTGCCGGTAACCTCGGCGAGGCGGGCGGCGGTCACGGGCTCGTCATCGAGACGGGCCGTCGACCGGCCGGTCGCGGAGACCTCGCGGCTGGCGATCAGGGGCTCGGGCAGCCGATCGAAGAGGGCGCTGACGCGCGCGGTCTCCGCTCCGTGCCGGACGAGGGTCGTGTCCGCGCGCGCCCCGATCGCCAGGCCCAGGGCATCGATAAGGAGGCTCTTGCCGGCCCCGGTCTCGCCCGTGAAGACGTTCAGCCCGGGCGCCAGCTCGAGCCGCAGCCGCTCGATCAGGGCAAGATCCGTGACCGTCAGCTCGAGCAGCCGCCCGATCGCCGGCTCCGATGTTGCCGCTGCGCTTGACGCCGCCTCCGCGCTGGGCGTCCCGGCGCCGCCGTTCGGCGAGTCCATGACCCCCACGAGCTCCGTGCTCACGACGGCAGGAGCTCCACCTTCCGGCGGAACAGGTCCCAGAACGGCTGGCTGCCGGCCGGGGCCACGAGCTGGATCGGCCGGGCCAGGGCACGGACCTCGACGACGTCGCCGACGGCCACCGGCACGTCCTCGCGGCCGTCGACCGAGACGATCGCCTCGGTCGCGTCGACGATCCGGCAGCGGATCACCTGGTCGGGCCCGACGACCACCGAGCGGACGGTCGAGAGGTAGGCGGCGATCGGGGTCACGATCAGGTTCCGGCTGTCCGGGGCGACGATCGGTCCGCCGGCGCTGAACGAGTAGCCGGTGGAGCCGGTCGGGCTGGAGACGACCAGCCCGTCGGCGATGAACGTCGCCACGTGGGTCGGTCCGATTGCCACGTCCAGCCGGGTCACCCGGGCCAGGGCCCCGCGGGCGACCACGATGTCGTTGAGGGCGTGGTACGTCGCGGCTTGCTCCTCCTGTCCGCCCGGCAGGATCCGGGCGACGAGCGCCATCCGCGGGTCGATCGTGAAGTCCCCGGCGACGAGCTTGACGAGGACGGCCTCGAGCTCGGTCGCCTCGACCTTCGAGAGAAACCCGATCTTGCCGAGGTTGACGCCGAGGAGCGGCACGTCGACCTGGATGACGGCGCGGGCCGCCCGCAGCAGGGTCCCGTCGCCGCCGAGGACGACGAGGGCATCCGTGGTCGCGAGCTCGCGGCAGAGCAGGTCGAAGTCCTGGGCCTGGGCCGCCCAGTGCTCGATGCCGTGCATCCGGCACCAGCCCTCGGCTCGCTCGCGCAGCTCCACCGCCGCATCGTTGGTCGGGTTGTAGGCGAACCCGATCCGGCGGACCGTCATGCCGTCGGTCCCTCCGGCTCGGTGGCAGGCCCGGCCGCGGGCTCGGTCGCTGGCTTCGCACCGAGCTCCGTCGCGGGCAGCGCCACGGCCTCGTCGATCCGGGCCCCGATGTCGGCGCAGCCCGGGCCGGCCTGGAGGTGCACGAGGAACTCGCGATTGCCTTCGGGCCCGAGGATCGGCGACGCGATCGTCGCCCGGGTCCCGAGACCGAGTCCGGCGGCCTGATCGACGATCTGCCGGAGGACGCGCCGGTGCGCCTCCGGGTCGCGGACGACGCCGTGGTCGGTGCCGCCCTTGCCGACCTCGAACTGGGGTTTGACCAGGGCCACGATCGGCGCCGAGGGGGCCGGGCGGAGCGTCGACGCGATCGGCCCGAGAACGAGGGCCAGCGAGATGAACGACACGTCGATGACCGCGAGGTCGACCGGCTCGCCGAGGGTTGCCGCGGTCAGCGTCCGGGCGTTCGTCCGATCGTGGACGACGACCCGATGGTCGCGGGCGATCCGGTCGGCGAGCTGGCCCCGGCCGACGTCGACGGCATGGACCCGGGCCGCGCCGCGCTGGAGCAGGACGTCGCTGAACCCCCCGGTCGAGGCGCCGGCATCGAGGCACACGAGGCCCGTCGGATCGATCCCGAACGCGTCGAGGGCAGCGGCGAGCTTGTGGCCTCCGCGGCTGACGTACGGATCGGCCTCGACGAGCCCGATCGGCAGATCCGCGTCGACGAGATCGCCCGCCTTCCGATCGAACCGGGCCCCGTCGCCGGAACCGGTCCGGACCTTGCCCGCGAGGATCAGCGCCTGGGCCCGGGCCCGGCTGTCGGCCAGGCCGCGCTCGACCACGAGCAGATCGAGCCGCTGGCGGCTGCGGGGACGGCTTCGCGTGGCTTGGCTCACCCGGCTATCGTGGCACAGCCGCCTTTGCCGCGACTCAACCGGCGCGGTCCGGGACGCGGCCCGTGACGATGTCCTTCACCACCTGGGAGGCCCTCGCGATGCCCGGGCGACCGACCTCGCTGCTCGTGGCCACCGTCCTGCTCCTCGTCATCGGCCTGTCGGGCGCCTCGGTCGGCGTCACGCTGATCACGGCCATGGCGTCCGCCCCGGACGTGCCGTCGACCGGGATCGGGATCGGCGCGGGGATCGCCGGGTACGGCGCCCTTGCCGCGATCGCCGGGATCGGCGTTCTCCTCCGCTGGCGGCCCGGCTGGTGGCTCGGCCTGGCGACGATCGTGGCCGGCCTGCTGTTCCTGACCTGGTTGATCGTGGCGCTCGGCGGCCTGGACGCGGTGTTCGCGTTCGGGCTCGTGGTCTGGGCGGTGACCCTCGTCTGCCTGCTCGCGCCGCCCACCCGGGCGGCCCTCGGCGTCCGGTTGCGGGGCTGATCCGGGTCGGGTCCGATCGGCAGTCAGCCGGCCTGGTTGCGGACTGCCTCACGAAGCTTCGGACTGGACGGCGTCGCGCCGATCGTCGCAAGCGTCTCGCGGACCTGGGCGGCCAGCCCTTCTGCGTCCAGCCGGAGGACCCGCCGCAGGTCGGCCACCGATCCGTGGTCGACGAACGAACCGCCGGGGATCCCGAGGATCCGGACGGGGATCTCGCGCAACGCCGAGTCGGTCAGCCGGGCGGCCTCGATCGTCTCGAGCACGCCGCTGCCGAACCCGCCGGTCACGACGCTCTCCTCGAATGTCACGATCAGCCGCTTGCCGCCGGCCCTGGCGAGGATGAGGTCGCGATCGAGCGGCTTGGCGAACCGGGCATTGATCACCGCGACGGACCATCCGTCGTCCGCGAGCGCAACCGCCGCGTCGAGGGCCCGGGCGACGATCGGCCCGAACCCGACGAACAGCACGTCCGTTCCCTCGCGCAGGACCTCGCCGCGCCCGATCGGGAGGCTGACCGGCTCGATCGGCGCCAGGCCGAAGCCCGGATCGCGCGGGTAGTGGAGGGCGAACGGCCGCTCCTGGCCGAGGGCGGTCACGAGGAGTGAGCGGAGCTCCTGCTCGTCCTTGGGGCTGGCAATGACGAGGTTCGGGAGCTGGCGTTGTGCCGGCAGCGTGAACATTCCCTGGTGGCTCGTCCCGTCCTCGCCGACGAGACCGGCGCGGTCCACCGCGATCAGGACCGGCTGGTCGTTCTGGCAGATGTCGTGGACGGTATGGTCGAAGGCGCGCTGGAGGAACGTCGAGTAGAGCGCGACCACCGGACGCATCCCACCCATCGCGAGCCCGGTCGCGAGCGCCAGCGAGTGCTGCTCGGCGATCCCGACGTCGATGAACCGATCCGGGAAGCTGGCCGCGAACGTCGAGAGCCCGGTGCCGGTCGGCATGCCGGCGGTGATCGCGACGATCCGCTGATCCAGGCGCGCCCGCTCGATGAGCTCCCGGGCGAAGATCGCGGTGTAGTTCGGGTTCTTCGCGGGGCGCACGACCGCCGAGGCCGGGGCCGCGTCGTCGGCCATCGACTCCGTCGGCATCGCGCCCGGGGGCGCCGTCCCGACCGGCGGCGTGCCCGCGGCCACGGTGCCATTGCCCTCAGCATGACCGTTCGACGGGATGGCCATCGGGGGCAGGGCGGCTCCGTGAAACCCGACCTGATCGGCTTCGGCCGGCCGGAAGCCG
>DATNBW010000272.1:0-6742 GCA_035607275.1 Verrucomicrobiia bacterium
GCCGAACATGAACTCGGCGAGGGCCTTGGCGAGCTCGGTCTTCCCGACGCCGGTCGGGCCGAGGAAGATGAACGAGCCGATCGGGCGCTTCGGGTCCTTGAGACCGGCACGGGCGCGGCGAACGGCCTTCGAGATGACCTCGATGGCCTCCTGCTGGCCGATGACCCGGCTGTGCAGCGCGTCCTCCATGTGGAGCAGGCGCTCCGACTCCTCGGCCGCGATCCGCGTGACCGGGATCCCGGTCCACATCGCCACGACCTGGGCGATCTCCTCCTCGTCGACGGTCGGCTGATCGCTCGCGACCTGCGACTGCCAGTCGGCGCGGAGCCTGTCGACGCTCTCGCGCGACGTCGCCTCGGCCTCGCGCAGGCGAGCCGCCTCCTCGTACTCCTGGTTGTTGATCGCCGCGTCCTTCTCCTTCGTCACCTTGTCGAGGTCCTTCTGGGCCTCGCGGAGGGCGGGCGGAGCGGACGCGTGGCGGAGGCGGACGCGCGACGCCGCCTCGTCGATCAGGTCGATCGCCTTGTCCGGAAGGTGGCGGTCCGTGATGTACCGGGTCGACAGGTCGGCCGCAGCCTTGACCGCGTCGTCGGTGATCGTGACCTTGTGGTGCTGCTCGTAGCGCTCGCGGATGCCCATGAGGATATCGATCGTCTGCTCGAGGGTCGGCTCCTCGACCATGACCGGCTGGAAGCGGCGCTCGAGGGCGGCGTCGCGCTCGATGTATTTCCGATACTCGTCGAGTGTCGTCGCGCCGATGCACTGGAGCTCGCCACGCGCGAGCGGCGGCTTGAGGATGTTCGCCGCGTCGATCGCGCCCTCGGCTGCGCCGGCCCCGACGAGGGTGTGGAGCTCGTCGATGAAGAGGACCGCGTCGTTCGTGTTGCGGAGCTCCTCGATGATCTTCTTCAGCCGCTCCTCGAACTCGCCGCGGTACTTGGTGCCGGCGACGAGCGAGCCGATGTCGAGGGTCAGGACGCGCTTGTTCAGGAGCGTCTCGGGGACGTCGCCCGAGATGATCCGGTGGGCGAGGCCTTCGGCGATCGCGGTCTTGCCGACGCCGGGCTCGCCGATCAGCGCCGGATTGTTCTTCGTCCGCCGCGACAGGATCTGGATGACCCGCTCGATCTCCTTCTCCCGGCCGATGACCGGGTCGAGCTTGCCTGCCCGGGCAAGCTCCGTGAGGTTGATCCCGAGCTGGTCGACCGTCGGGGTCTTGCTCGCGCGCTTCGTCTCCTGGGCGGGTCCGGCGGACGAACTCTGGGACAGGACGCGGATGACCTCGTGGCGGACCTTGTCGAGGTTCACGCCGAGGGACTCGAGGACGCCGGCGGCGATTCCCTCGCCCTCCCGGACGAGGCCGAGGAGCAGATGCTCGGTGCCGATGTAGTTGTGTCCGAGCCGGCGCGCCTCGTCGATCGCGAGCTCGATCACGCGCTTCGCCCGGGGCGTCAGGCCGACCTCGCCGACGACCGGGCGGTCGCCGCGGCCGATGATGAATTCGACGGCCGTGCGGACCTTCGCCAGCTCGACGTTCATGTTCTCGAGGACGCGCGCCGCGACTCCCTCGCCCTCACGGACCAGGCCCAGGAGCAGGTGCTCCGTGCCGATGTAGTTGTGATTGAAGCGCTGCGCCTCGTCCTGGGCAAGCGTCAGGACCTTGCGAGCGCGATCCGTGAACTTGTCGAAGCGGTCCATCGAGTCGAACGTTCGTTCCCTTGTGAGCGTCTCAGGGGGCGCTCGAGAGCCATGCTAGCACGGACCCCTCCCCCCGCAACCAACCGAACGGACCTCCCCGGATGGGTCGGTCGGCGGCGGGCTGACGGCGGCTGGTCCTGCTTCATCATTCGTCGGATTCGCGCCGGCCGATGCGGGATCCCGGCGGCGAATTGGTGAAGGAATCGAAACGGCCCGCCGTCGGCGGGCCGTTCGCGGTCTCGGGGTCGGGCCCGCGGTCAGGCGGACGGCGACTCCTTGTCGTCGGGATCGGTTCCAGCCTCGGATTCGGCGTCCGGGGTCGTCTCCTCGTCCGTCGCCTGCTCGTCGGAGGCTTCGGTCGCGACCGGCTCCGGCTCGGGTTCAGCGACGGGCTCCGGCTCGGGTTCCGCGACCGGCTCCGGCTCGGGCTCGGCGGCGACAGCCGCGGGCTCCGGCTCGGGCTCGGCGGCGACAGCCGCAGGCTCGGGCTCGGGCTCGGACGCCGCGGCCTCGGGCTCGGCGACCTCCGCCTCGGGCTCGGCGACGGCCTCGGGCTCGGCGACGGCCTCGGGCTCCGCCTCCGCGACCGGCTCGGTCTCGACGACCGTTTCCGGCTCCGCGGCGACCGCCTCGGGCTCGGCCGGAGCTGCTTCCGGCTCGGCGACCGAAGCGTCGGCCGCGACCTCGGGCTCGGCGGCCACTGCCGCCGGCTGGTCGACCGCCTCGGCCTCCGCGGATGCCGCCTCCGGCTCGGAGTCGCCGGTCCTGGCTCCCTCGGACGCGGCCAGCTGGTCGCGAACCTGGGCGAATGCCGCGGCCAGCGTGTTGTCGATCCCGCCCTCGGGCTCCTGGACCGCGTCCGACGCGGACCAGCCGCGCTCGGGGCGCGGTCGGCGCTCGCCGCGCGGGGCGGATGACGGCGCGGCGCCTCCGCCGCCACCGACCGCCGCCTCGGGCGCCGGACGAGCCGGCGGCTCCTCGGCCTGCTTCAGGCTGAGGCCGAGACGATGCCGCTCGGAGTCGAGCGAGATGATCTTCAGCTTGAGCGTCTGGCCCTCGTGGACGACGTCACCGGGGTGGGCGACGCGCTGATGGGACAGCTCGCTGATGTGGATCAGGCCCTCGAGGCCATCACGGACGCGAACGAACGCGCCGAAGTTGACGAGCTTCGTGACCGTTCCGTCGATGACGTCGCCGACGTTGAAATCGGCCACCGTCGAATGCCACGGATCCGGCTGGAGGCGGCGGATCGACAGCGAGATCCGACCGCGCTCGTGGTTGATGTCGATGACCTCGGCCTCGACCTCGTCGCCGACCTTGTAGCCGGACTCGGGGTTGTTGACCTTGTTCCACGAGAGCTCGCTCTTGTGGACGAGGCCGTCGATCCCGCCAAGGTCGATGAACACGCCGAACGGAGCAATCGAGCGAACGGTGCCGCTGACCTTCTGGCCGACCTGGAGGCTGCTGAACAGCTCGTCGCGCTTCTCGCGGCGCTCCTCGTAGAGCGCGACCTTCTCCGACAGGATGAGCCGGTTCGCCTTGCGGTTGACCTCGAGGATCTTCAGGCGGAGCTTGCGGCCGACGAACGGCATCAGCTTCTCCGCGATCTCCTGAGCGGCGTCGCGCGGCTGGTCGTTCTGGGGCCGGCGCGGGAAGTCCACGATCTGGCTGATCGGCACGAAGCCGCGAATGCCGCAATCGACGATCAGGCCGCCCTTGTTGTGGTCGATGACCGGGGCCTCGATGATGACGCCGCCTCGAACTGCTCCTGCATCGAACGCCACTTGCGCTCGAGGCCGGCGCGCCGCAGGGACAGGACCGCATGGCCCTCCTGCGACTCGGGCTGAAGGACGTACACGAGGACGGTGTCGCCGATCGCCAGCTGTGGCTGCGACTCGGCGTGACGGCCGTAGAGCTCGCGATTGCTGACGACGCCCTCGGACTTCGCGCCGATGTCGACGAGGATCTCGTCCTTGTCGATCCGGACGACGGTGCCCTCGACAACGTCGCCGTGCTTGAAGCTCTTGATGTCCGAGTCCTGCTCCGCGAGCAGCTCTTCCATCGTCGTCGGCTCGGGGCCCAGGTCGCGAGGAGCGGGGACCAGGTCGGCCGCGTCGTCCTCTTCGGCGGCGGGCGCGTCAGCCATCTCATCGGCGCTGATGGCCGACTCGGCGCTCGCCTCCGGGGCGTCGTCCGTTCGATCGGCAGCGTCGCTCTCGACCTCGGCCGCCGGTGCCTCGGTCACGACCGGATCGGCCGCGCCGGCCTCGTCGGCCACGGCAGCAACAGGCTCAGCTTCCTCGGTCGCCGAACCTTCGGCTGCGGGGGCGTCGTCCTCGGTCGGAGAAGCGTCATCCGGCGCGGTGGTCGCGACGGGATCGGCGGTGGCGGGCTCGTCGGCGACGGCGATCGCGGCGGCGGCCCGGTCGGTGGTCTCGTCAGCGCTCGAGGCGATCGCCTCGGACGGAACGAGCCGTTCCTGCTGTTCCTCGGTCAAGTGTCTGGTCTCTCCTGTCGGTCAAGTCCCCAGACATGGCAACGGCCTGGGCAGCGCCCAGGCCGGGTCCGGAACGATCAGAGGTGGTCCGTGCTCGTTGGGCCGCGGTCCGCTCCTTCGTGGCGAGTCAGGCTGGACACTCTTCAACTGTCGCCTTCTAGGGCCGGGAGAGTCTAGCACAGGGGTTTACGCGGCTACAATCGAGCCGCCGTGCCTGAACTTCCCGACCTGGCGATCGTCGCCGACGCGCTTCACGCTGCCCTGGCCGGTCGTTCGGTGACCTCCGTCCGCGCTCCCGGGCCGCTGGCCGTGCGGGGGACGCCGGCGGAGCTCGAGGCCCTCGTCGGCCAGCGCCTGACGAGCATTCGCCGGCGCGGCAAGCTGCTGCTCGTCGACCTCGATCGCGACCGGGTCGTGATCAATCCGATGCTCACCGGGCGACTCCAGCTCGCCGCTCCGGGGGCGCCGCTGCCATCGAAGACGGCCGTCGTGCTGGGGTTCGGGAGCCGATCCAGGCGACCGCGCGACGCCGCGAAGTGGACGGCTCGCGCGAGCTGGATCCCCGGGGACGATCACCCGGCCGAGGTGCGCTACCGCGACCCGACGCAGATGGGCAAGGTCTACCTGGTACCGGCCGGCGTCGACCGCGTCGTGCCGGGCCTGACCGATGAAGAGCTGGGGCCCGACGCCGACGATCCGGAGCTGACGCTCGACGCGTGGCGGACGCGGATCCGGCGCCACCCGGGCGAGCTGAAGAACCTGTTGAAGAACCAGTCGTTCATCGCCGGCGTCGGCAACGCGTACAGCGACGAGATCCTCCACGCGGCGGGGCTGCTGCCGTTCCGCAAGCGCTCGACGCTCGCGCCCGAGGAGATCGACGCGCTCTACACGGCCACCCGCACGACGATCGCCAATGCGATCGAGGTCCTCCGCGAGCGCGTGCCGCCGACCTTCGAGAAGCAGGCACGCGACTGGCTCGCGGTCCACGACAAGGGCGGTCAGCCATGTCCACGCTGCGGGACGCGGATCAGCGAGGTCAAGCCGGGCGGATTCGTGACGTCATTCTGCCGCGGCTGCCAGCACTAGGGGACGGCCGGCACGAAGACGCACGCGCGAATCAAGGGCACGCGCGAATCAAAGGGCACGCGCGCGAGAGGGATCGCCCTAGGGGATCTTGAGGACCTGGCCGACGTGGAGCGTCGAGCTCGACAGGCCGTTGATGGCCTTGATCTTCGCGGCCGTCGTTCCGAATCGCTTGGCGATCGCGAGGAGCGTGTCGCCCTTCTTCACCGTGTAGGTCGTGCGGAACGACGGCCCGGCGCTCGACGACGGGCCGGGCGAGCCCGCACTCGGGATCGCCGAAGGCGTGGGAGCCAGGGACGGCGCGACGCTGACGGCGGCGATGGCCGATGCGCTCGCCGGTGGCAGGGAGGACGCGGATCCGCCGGCGCCAGCCGACAGGCGGGTCAATGCGACGATCGCGAACGCGACGACCATCAGCCCGATCAGGGCGAGCTGACCCGGCGCGCGGTCGAACTGGAGCTGGGCGGCCCGGTCGACGAGGCGCGGCGGCTCGAGCAGGACGGGAGCCGTCCGGGCGACGGGTCGGCGACGGCGGTCGGCTGCCTCGACCAGGGCCGGATCCGCGCCACCGGCCAGGGTCGCCATCCGGGCCGAGCGGGCAGCTCGAAACAGGGTGCAATCGACGTGATCGGTCGACAGGCAGTGCAGGCGTTGCTTCTCAGTGGCCTGCGCGGCCGGGGGATCGATTGCGGTGCAACGATGATCGCGCGACGGGCCGGCGAGGCGCCACGAACCGCCCGACGAGGTCAGGTACGGGCACGTCGCGGCAACGGCGTCACGGGCGGAAGTGCTGGTGCGCAGGCGCTGCCGTGGGTCGGTGGGCGTGTCGTGGACGCCACCGGGCTGCTGCCCCGACGCGTTCTCGGCCCCGGTGGGAACGGTCATTCGCGCCAGTCTACCGGCGACCGGCGGCGATCGCCGCCCGCAGGGTCGACCGGTCGGGGAATCCCCGGCCGCCACGAGACTCGGCGGCGATTACGTGGGCGACGAAGCCCCCGGGAACGCAAAAATCCTGGCGACGACCTATTTTCCCGAAAGGCTGCCCTCTCAGTATCTTCGGCGCTGGAGAGCTTGACTTCCGTGTTCGGGATGGGAACGGGTATGGCCTCTCCGCCAGTGTCACCAGGATTCGTTGCGTCTGGATGTTGTTCGGCCGCGACCGACGCGAGCCCGAAGGCAGCGTGGGCGCCGTTGTGCAGTCGATCTTCGAAATCAGAGTCAAGACGTGGATCGATCCACGATTCCCAGCCACTGACCCCAGGTCAGTTGCTGTAGAGGTCAAGCCCTCGACCGTTAGTACCGCTCAGCTTCATCCGTCACCGAACTTCCACATGCGGCCTATCAAACAGGTGGTCTCCCTGCGGTCTTACCCGGTTGACCCGGTGGGGAACCTCATCTCGAGGCGAGCTTCGCACTTAGATGCTTTCAGCGCTTATCCCGACCGAACATAGCTACCCAGCGGTG
>DATNBW010000281.1:0-8089 GCA_035607275.1 Verrucomicrobiia bacterium
GACCGCTGGACGGTGGCCGAGCTCCTCGAGGTCGTGACTCGCGCGGCGCCGTTCGAGACCCTTTCACGGGAGGCCCTCGAGGCGGTGCTGGGCATGCTGGCCGGCGCGTACCCGTCCGACGAGTTCGCCGAGCTGAAGCCACGCGTCACATGGGATCGGACCACGGACGTCATCGCCGGCCGGCGCGACGCCCGGGTCGTCGCCGTCACGAGCGGCGGCACGATCCCCGACCGCGGGCTGTTCGGCGTGTTCATGGTCGGCGAAGCGGGTACACCCGGCCGGCGGGTCGGCGAGCTCGACGAGGAGATGGTCTACGAGAGCCGGACCGGCGAGGTCATCACGCTTGGCGCGAGCAGCTGGCGGATCGAGGAGATCTCCCACGACCGGGTGACCGTCTCGCCCGCACCGGGCGTGCCGGGCAAGCTGCCGTTCTGGCACGGCGACGCGGTCGGCCGGCCGATCGAGCTCGGGCGGGCGCTGGGCGCCTTCATCGGCGAGGCCGAGGCCGACCTCGCCCGCGGCGCACGCGGCCGGACGGCGGTCATCGCCCGCCTCCGCGAGCATCACGATCTCGACGCGCTGGCAGCGGAGAACCTCGTCGCCTACCTCGAGGACGAGCGCGACGCGGCCGGCGCCCTGCCGACCGACCGCCGGATCGTCGTCCAGCGCTTCCGTGACGAGCTCGGCGACTGGCGCCTCGTCCTGCTCACGCCGTTCGGCGGCCGCGTCCACGCTCCGTGGTCCCTTGCCCTCGAAGCCCGGCTCGGCGAGCGGCTCGCCGGCGACGTCCGGACGATCTGGTCGGACGACGGGATCGCGATCCGCCTGCCCGATGGCGACGACGTGATCGCGATCGCCGAGCAGCTCCTGTTCCCGGATCCCGAGGAGGTCGAGGACATTGTCGTCGGCCAGGTGTCGGCGTCGGCGCTGTTCGCGTCCCGGTTCCGCGAGAACGCGGCCCGGGCCCTGCTCCTCCCGCGCCGCCGGCCCGGCACTCGCACGCCGCTCTGGCAGCAGCGCCAGCGAGCCGCGGACCTGCTGGCGGTCGCGTCCCGCTACGGCAGCTTCCCGATCCTCGTCGAGACGTATCGCGAGGTGCTCTCGGACGTCTTCGACCTGCCGGCGCTGCGCGACGTCCTCGGCGGGGTCGCCCGGCGCGAGATCGCAATCCACAGCGTCGAGACCCCGAAGGCCAGCCCGTTCGCCAGCTCGCTCCTGTTCGATTACGTGGCCGCCTACATGTACGACGGCGACGCCCCGCTCGCGGAGCGTCGGGCCGGTGCGCTGACCCTCGATCGCGACCTCCTCCGCGAGCTGCTCGGCCAGGAGGAGCTCCGCGAGCTGCTCGATCCCGAGGCGCTGGCCGATCTCGAGCTGAGCCTGCAGTCCCTTGTCGAGGAGCGCTTCGCGACGACCGTGGATCAGCTTCACGACCTCCTGCGCCGCCTCGGCGACCTGTCGGCCGACGAGATCGCGGCGCGCTGCGCGGGCGGTGTCGCGGCCGGCGACGCCTGGCTGACCGAGCTGATCGCCACCCGCCGCGCGGTCGCGGCCCGGATCGCCGGTGACGAGCGCTGGATCGCGATCGAGGATGTCGCCCGCTACCGCGACGGCGTCGGAGTCTCGCCACCGACCGGCGTTCCGGCGGCTTTTCTCGGCCCGGCCGCCGGCGCGCTCGACGGGCTCCTCGCTCGCTTCGCCCGGACCCACGGGCCCTTCCTCACGCCGGAGCCGGCACGACGCTGGGGCCTGCCGCTCGGTGTCGTTGGCGACGCTCTCGAGCGCCTCCTCGAGGCCGGCACGATCCTGCGCGGCGAGTTCCGGCCGGGTGGCGCCGAGCGCGACTGGATCGACCCCGACGTCCTGCGCCTGCTCCGCCGTCGCTCGCTCGCCCGCCTTCGCAAGGAGGTCGAGCCGGTCGATCCAGCGGCGTTCGCCCGGTTCCTGCCGGCCTGGCACGGCGTCGCGGCGGTCGGCGATGCACCGGCGCCCCTGCGCCAGAACGCGGCCCTGGAGCGACTGGCCGAAGTGGTCGACCAGCTGGCCGGTGTGGCGCTTCCGGCCTCGGTCCTCGAGCGCGACATCCTGCCGGCCCGGATCCCGGGCTACCAGCCGCGCCTCCTCGACGAGCTCGGCGCCCTCGGCGAGGTCACGTGGGTCGGACGGGGGAGCCTCGGCCGCGATGACGGACGGATCGCCCTCGTCCGGCCCGATCGCGATCTCCTCCGGCCGTCCGGTCCCGTCGACGCCGGCGACCGCCCGAGCGGCCCGCGCCACGACCAGCTCCGCGCCCATCTCGCCGCGCGCGGTGCCTCCTTCTACCGGGAGCTGTTCGTCGCCGCGGGTGGCGGTTCCGATCGCGAGGTCCTCGACGCCCTCTGGGACCTCGTCTGGGCCGGCGAGGTCACGAATGACACCTTCGCCCCGCTCCGGGCCCTGCGCTGGAAGCGACCCGCCCGCGACCCGCGCCGGCGCGGCCCGGGACGCCTGACCGCGCTCGGGCCGCCCGAGGCGGCCGGCCGCTGGTCGCTCGTCCCGCCACCGGCCGGTTCGCCGACCGAGCGCCTGCACGCGACGACCCTCGCCCTGCTCGACCGGCACGGGATCGTCACGCGCGAGGCCGTGGCCGCGGAATCGATCGACGGCGGGTTCTCGGCGGTCTATCCGATCCTGCGCGCCCTCGAGGAGGCCGGCCGGATCCGGCGCGGCTACTTCATCGACGGCCTCGGTGCCGCCCAGTTCGCCCTGGCCGGGGCGATCGAGCGGCTCCGCTCGGCACGCGAACCCGCCCGCGGCGCCGGCGACCGCGCCGTCCACCTGCTCGCCGCGCCCGATCCGGCCAACCCGTACGGTGCGGCGATCGCCTGGCCGCGCCGGGGCGACGACGACCGGCGCGTGTTCCAGCGGGCGGCCGGGGCGCACGTCGTCCTCGTCGACGGCGTTGCGGCGCTGTACCTCGATCGCGGCGGCGGTTCCATCCAGGTCCTGCCGGCCGCCGACGATCCCGAGGTCGGCGAGATCGCCGCCCGCACGCTGAGCGCGCTCGTCGGCGACGGGCGCGCACGCGAGCTCGTGATCACGAAGGTCGATGGGGGACCGGTCGCGGAATCGCCGTTCCGCGACCGGCTGATCGCGGCCGGCTTCGTGCCCGGATATCGCGGGCTGGTGCTGCGTCAGGCTCCGGCTCGCCGCGACGACGGCACGTCCCGTGGTCCGATCGCGCGGATCACGGCCCGCCACGACGCCCTGAGCTGACCCCGCCGATGCCCGAAGGCGACACCCTCCACCGGACGGCGACGGGGCTCGCACCGCATCTCGTCGGACGACCGGTCACCGCGGCCCGCGTCCGGCCTGGGGGCCCGCAGGTCCAGCGTGTCGTCGGAGCAACCGTCACGAGCGTCGAGGCCGTCGGCAAGAACCTCCTGATCCGCTTCGACAACGGCCTCGAGCTCCGGACGCACCTCCGGATGACCGGCTCGTGGCATCGCTACCGGCCCGGCGAGCGCTGGCGCCGGCCGGCTGCCCGGGCGCGGCTCGTCCTCGAGGTCCCCGGGGCCGTCGCGGTCTGCTTCGACGCCCCGGTCGTCGAGCTGTTCGAGACCCGGGCCGAGGCGATCCACCCGACCCTGTCCCGTCTCGGGCCGGACCTCCTGGCGCCCGACTGGGGCCCGGATCAGGCGGCCGAGGCGAGACGCCGCCTGCGCGACCCGGCTCGTGCCGGGATGACGATCTCCGAGGCGCTCCTCGACCAGCGGGTCGTCGCCGGGATCGGCAACATCTGGCGGAACGAGACGCTGTTCCACGAGCGCGTCGATCCCTGGGCATCGGTCGGCGACCTCGACGGGCTGACCGTCGACCGGTTGGTCGCCACGGCCCGGGATCTGCTCCGCCGGAGCGCCGGAGTCACCCCGGGCAGGTCATCGACGTGGGTGTACCGGCGGGCCGGTCGCCCGTGCCGCCGGTGTGGAACGCTCGTCCGATCCGCGCCCTTGGGCAGTGCGATCCCGAGGACGACCTATTGGTGCCCGTCCTGCCAGCCGGAGGCTGCCCGATGACGTGGTCGGTCGAGGTCGCGTGTACGGGTGACGGGCGAGTCGGTTGGACCTGCTTCGCCGCGATCCGCGAGGCCAACCGAACCGTCTCCGAGCACGAGATCCGGGTCGCGCCGGGCGATCTGGCTCGGCTCGCTCCGTCGGCGACCGATCCGACCGGCCTGGTCGAGCGCTCGATCGCCTTCCTGCTCCAGCGCGAGCCGCCTACGAGCATCCTTCGGACGTTCGACCTGACGGTGATCGGCCATTTCTTCCCGTCGTACGAGGCGACGATCCGGGCCAGGCGCTGACGCCCGGATCACCGCCCGGCACACCCCGGGCGCCGTCGTATCATCGCCGCCGATGTGCGAGCACTTCGTGGCCCGCGCCGCCGAGCCGTTCCGGCTCGACGACCTGTGGCCCTTCACCGAGCGACTCGAGCGCTACGGCATGGCCGGCTTCGGCTGGGGCGCCGCCTGGCTGACGGCCGAGCCGCGCATCGCGTCCCATCGTGACGTCCGCGCGTTCCGCGACGATCCGGCGACGACCGGCGTCGGGGCCCAGGAGACGACGAGCGCGCTGATCCATCTCCGCCGGCCGTCGAAGCTGTCGACGCTCCAGCTCGCCGATACGCAGCCGTTCGCGGATCCGGGCGATCGCTTTGCGTTCAGCCACAACGGCGACCTGCGCGACATTCGCGAGACGCGCCGGCGGTACCAGGCCCAGGGTCGGATCCATGGCCGGGCGGACAGCGAAGTTGGCGCGCGCTGGCTCGAGGACGCGTGGGCCACCTGCCCGAGTCCGGCCGACGCGCTCCGCGCCCTCCACGCGACGTTCGGAGGCGAAGCCAATCTCGCGCTGATCGCGAGCGACGGCACCGTCGTCCAGTACGCGGGCAACACCGAGAACCCGGTCTTCGCCTTCCGGCTCGGGCGGATCGGGATCGTCTCGACGGCGCTCTATTCGATCGACCGGTCGCTGTTCCAGCTCGCGGCGCTCGGCGCGAGCGATCGGCGTCTCGTCCGCCCGGGCGGCGCGATCACGCTCGACCCGACGGGAACGGTCATCGCCGCCTGAGCGCACCGGCGCAACAACCGGGTTCGTCCGGCGTCGTACGCTTGACCAGGGAGGCGCGTTCGGGGGAACGGAGGGTGGAACGTGGCGGACATCGCACGCGATGTACCGGCTGATCGGACCGACGAGACGGACGCGGGGCGGCGGCCCACCGCCGACCTCCCGATCGGTCATCTCGTCCGGATCTCGCTGTACTGGCTGGGTCTGACCGCGATCGACGGCGCCGTCGGCGTCTTCACCCAGAACCGCCTCAACTTCGACGGCTTCGCGCCGGAGCTCGAGGTCGGCCGGATCCTCTTCCTCCTGGCCATCCCCGTCGCCGTCCTGTCGATCCTCGTCCAGCCGACGGTCGGCGCGATCAGCGACTACACGACGAGCCGGTGGGGTCGGCGCAAGCCATACATCGTCTTCGGCTCCCTCCTCGACCTCGTGTTCCTCGCCGGGATCGCCCTGGCCAACAACGTCCTGATCCTCGGCGTCTTCGTTTCGCTGCTCGCGATCAGCACGAACATCGCCCGCGGCCCGTTCCAGGGCTACGTGCCGGACCTCATCGCCGAGCGCCAGGTCGGGATGGCCAGCGCTCTCGTCGGGCTCATGCAGATTCTCGGCAACGTGACGGGGTTCCTGCTCGTGACGGTCGCGGTTGCGTTCCATCGCATGGAGTTCGCGATCGCCGCGGTGGCGATCGTCGAGCTGGTGACGATGGCGGCGGTCGTCATCCGGGTAAGCCCCGGCCTGCCGCCGCTGGAGCGGGCCGGGCGATCGTGGGGGCAGATCGCGAAGACGGCCTGGGGGACCGACATCCTGCGCGAGCGGTCCTACGTCTGGCTCGTCGTGTCGCGCCTGTTCTTCCTCATGGGCGGCGCGATGCTGGTCAATCTCGTGATCACGTACCTGAAGCAGACGCATCACCTGTCGAAGGAAGCGGCGAACGCCACGAACGTCGTGATCCTCGTGATCATCGTCGTCGCCAACCTGATCGCGATCATCCCGAGCGCCAGGATCTCGGATCGGATCGGTCGCAAGCCGGTCATCTACGCGAGCTGCGTCGTCGGAGGGATCGGATTGCTGATCGCCGCCTTCACCCCGGCGGTATCGCTCGAGGAGGCTGCCGGTGGCACGGTCCCAATCGGGATCTACGTCGGATCGTTCCTCTTCGGCGCGTCGGCAGGCACCTTCCTGGCCGTCGACTGGGCCCTGATCACCGACATCATCCCGCGCGCGTCGTCGGGCCGATACATGGGACTGTCGAACGTCGCGACCGGCTCATCGACCGTCTTCGCCGTCATGACCGGAGGGCTGGTCCTCGATCTCGTCAACAACGTGTTCGGCCTCGGAACCGGGCCGCGTGCCGCGTACCTCCTCGGAGCCGCCTACTACGTCGTCGCGATGATCTGCCTCCGCCCCGTGGTCGAGCCGGATCGACGCTCGGCGACGCGGAGCCAGGAGGTGCTGGCCGCCTGACGGCCGGCCGTCACTCGGCGTCGAACGGGCCGGGCGCACCCGGCGCACGGCGATCGCCGGGCAATCCGGCGGTCGCCTCGGCCTGGATCCGCCGATCGCCGGGCGAGCCGTGCGGCAGCCCGAGCCACGTCCGGGCGCGCCGCTTCCGTGATCGGCGTTCGCCGCGCAGCGCGTCGTACCGGTCGCCCCACCAGGCTCGACGGAGCCAGCCGAACGGCTCGGGCTGCCGCCAGAGGACCGGGACGAGTGCCCACAGGAAGACGATGTAGTCGAGGCGGATCGGACGGCGGCCGAAGCTGACGAGCGCCTCGAGCTGGGCGATCGTGCCGGGCAGCGTCGCCAGGCTCAGCGCGACCGAGACCGCGAGGAACAGCAGGCCCCACAGCCGGGCGCGCGGCGACAGGACCGCGAGGAACACCACCGGCACCCACTTCATCCAGCTCGCGATCGCCCACAGGACCCCGGCAACGCGCGGACCGCTGAACTGGGCTCCCCACAGGAGCAGGGTCAGCGGCAGGTTGATGTTGCCCGTGTCGAGATTGGCTCCGAACGGGAACCCGAGCAGGGCGACGAGGACCGCCGTCTGGAGGGGTCGTCGGCTGTACGCCCAATGGATCGTCCAGAGCAGGCCGAGGATCGTGCCGCCGCGCCAGACATACCACGCCACGTCCCACGGCATCAGCGCCCAGGGCGCGAACAGCGGCAGCATCCACGGGGCGTAGACGTAGGGCAGGAACGGGCCCGTCGGACGGTACGGATCCCCGCCGCCGAGCCAGATCCGGACCGCGGCCCAGTAGGCGCGCGCGTCGGCACCGGCCGGCTCGCCCCGAGCGACGATGCCCGCCGCCAGGCATCCGAACGTGACGATCAGGAGGGTCATCGCGACGATCCGCCGCCGGTCGTGGAGCCGGCGCATGTCCCGGCGGAGCGCCCGCCGGACGAACGCCGCCCGTCGCCGCAGCGGGCCCCAGCCGCCGTCTTCGGAGGGCGCGGGCGGGTGCCGGGCGGGCGCCACCGGGCTCGCCCCTCCGCCTGCCGCGTCCCTCGTCGTCGCCATGCCCGGCCATTCTGGCAGACGCTCATGCGGCGCCCGTCAAGCGGACCCCGAACCGCAACGTACCGATCGTCGCCGGCGACGGATCGCGGCCCGATCCTCGCGCTATCCTTCCCCGATCCGAGCCGAGGAGCGCGCGTCCGTGACTGACGGAACCGTCATCATCATCGGCGGGGCGGAGGACAAGGTCCGCGACCGGGTCATCCTCAACCGCTTCGTCGCGCTGGCCGGTGGCCGCGACGCGACGATCGTGGTGATCTCGACGGCCTCGAGCCTCGGGACCGAGGCCGGCGAACGCTATCGCCAGATCTTCACCGACCTCGGTGTCCAGACGGTCCGGCCCCTCCACGCGTCGACCCGGCCGCAGGCCAACGACGAGTCGGCCGCCCTCGCCTTGCGCGACGCGACCGGCGTCTTCCTCACCGGCGGCAACCAGCTGAAGCTGGCATCGACGATCGGTGGCACG
>DATNBW010000300.1:0-17713 GCA_035607275.1 Verrucomicrobiia bacterium
GTCGAACGCGCGGCTGAGGTGGACCGTCACCTGGTCGTCCGGCTGGTTCATCGCCGCCGGGTCGCCGGTCGTGACGCGCAGGACCTCCGGACCGTCGATCAGGCCCTCGGTCCGCAGGAATCCGATCGCGAGCTCGTCCTCGAAGCCGGGAGTCCGCATCGTGATGGCCACCGCGACCGGATCCTGGCCCGGGCCGGCTGCGCGAATCTCGAGCGGCTCCTCGCCGACGACCCGGTCCGCCCGGAACTCCAGGGACGATCCGCGCACCGCCACGATTCGGGTGGTCGTGACGTTGCGCGTCGGCGGGGCGAGGGGCTCGCGGTTCACGCGGTCAGTGTACGGAGGCGGCCGGCCGGGCGGTCCGAACGCCTCGGCGTGTCCCCGGATGGGGTCATCGAAACACCGGGAGGGCCCGAATGGGCGTCCGCCGAGCGGGAGGTCGGGGGCCGTGGTCCGTCGTTTGGCGTAGGCCGGGCGCTCATTCGCGAGCTCGCACGTCCGGCGGCCCTTCGCCGAGGCCCGATCGCTGACCTTGGGGGCCTGTCGAAGCGGGCACCCGAGGAACAGGATGGCCGCATGAAACGAGACCTCCGCGCCCCTGTCATCCGCCTTCTCACCGTACCCCAGGCGGCCGATCAGCTCGGCCTGACCCGGTCCGACGTCGATCGGCTCGTCGAGACGGGCGACCTCCATGCCGTCAACGTGTCGCCGCATGGCGGACGCCGGTTCTGGCCGGCCGATGTCGATGCCTGCGGGTCGGCACGCGCCGGCGCGTCCGTGTCGAGCACCGCGACTGCGCCCGCCGCTCCGATCGATCTCGACGCGGCCCAGCCGGCGATCACCGCGCGGCTCGGGGCGCGGCACGTCGCGGCCGATCCGCCCCATCGCGCGAGGATCCAGCTCGAGCTGACGCCGCGTCATCCACGCTGGCCCCGCTTCGAGCTCGCCCAGGAACGGGCCTCGTCGAACTACCTGGCGTTCCGCGACGCCGAGCACGTCACGGCCTACGTCCGAGCGCGGGCGACGCTCGAGCTGGACGCGTCCAACTCCGTGCACACGGAGCCGCTGCGAGACCGCGGCGTCCTCGTCTGAGCCGCGCCCGATCCGGCACCCGAGCTTCGGAGCGAACCTGGCGTTGACCCGAGAATTTGCGCAAACAGGATTTGTGGCGCACGATCAACGCTCCAGCCAGCGTATCGGTGCCTCGATTCGCGAGCTTGCGGCGGGCGGGAAACGAAGCGGCGACCCCATGGCGCTGAGCGCGCCCCATGACGTGCGTGATGTGCTCCGCACTGGCGGTCGCCCGCAGGACCAGTCTCCATGCGGGATCCGATGACCGCGCCGCAGACCGATCCGCGACCGCCGACCGATCAACCCAGGAACAGCCTCGGTGGCGGAGGGGGCGAGCATCACGAGCGCGCCCGCCGATCGGGCCCGGAATGGTTCGCCCGCGAGCTCGAGACCGCGAAGGCATCGGAGGCGCGCTATCGCGGCCTCCTCGAGGCCGCGCCGGACGCGATGATCGTCGTCGATCGGGCCGGCGACATCGTCCTCGTGAACGCCCAGTCCGAGATCCGCTTCGGCTATCGCCGGCACGAGCTGCTCGGCAAGGCCGTCACCGACATCATCCCGGCCGGGTTCGCCGAGCGCCTCATCGCCGATGCCGAGCGAACGACCGAGGCCGCCCTCGCCCAGCAGATGGGGACGGGCATCGAGCTCGTCGGCCGGCGCAAGGACGGCAGCGAGTTCCCGATCGAGATCATGCTCAGTCCGCTCGACAGCGAGGAGGGCGTCCTGGTCACGGCGGCCATCCGGGACATCAGCGTCCGGAAGGCGGCGGAGGCCGAGCTGCTCGAGAAGGTCGAGGCGCTCCACGTGTCGAACGTGGAGCTCGAGCAGTTCGCGTACGCGGCCTCGCACGATCTCCAGGAGCCGCTCCGGATGATCTCGAGCTACACCCAGCTGCTGGCGCGCCGCTACGAGGGCCGGCTCGATTCGGACGCCGACGAGTTCATCGCGTTCGCCGTCGACGGCGCGTCCCGCATGCAGCGTCTGATCGGCGACCTGCTGGCCTACTCCCGCGTCGGGACCCAGGGTCGTGAGCTCCGGCCGACCTCGAGCGATGTCGCCGTCCGCCAGGCGCTCGTGAATCTGCGCGGGGCCATCGAGGAGAGCGATGCGGTCGTCACCAGCGCCGACATGCCGGACGTGATGGCCGACGAGATGCAGCTCGTCCAGCTCTTCCAGAATCTTATCGGCAACGGCATCAAATACCGCCGCGGCGACGCGCCACGCGTCGCCGTGTCCGCCGTCCGGAGGGGCGACCGCTGGACGATCGACGTGACCGACAACGGTCTCGGGATCGACGCGCAGTACTTCGATCGGATCTTCGGCATGTTCCAGCGGCTCCACGGGCGTGAGGAGTTCGCCGGCACGGGGATCGGCCTGGCCATCGCCAAGAAGATCGTCGAGCGCCACGGCGGAACGATCACCGTCGAGTCGAAAATCGATCACGGTTCGACCTTCCGGTTCAGCCTGCCGGCCGTCGCGAGGGCACTGACGTGACCCTCCAGGCCGAGCATCCGATCCCGCGCCACGTGCTGCTCGTGGACGACAGCGCCGGCGACGTGCGCCTGACCCGCGAGGCGTTCCGGGATGCGAACTCGACGGTCGTCATCCACGTCGCGAACGACGGGGTCGACGCCATGGCGTTCCTTCGCCGGGAGGCCCCCCACGCCGCCGCTCCCCGGCCGGACCTGATCCTGCTGGATCTCAACCTCCCCCGGATGGACGGCCGCGAGGTGCTCGCCCGGGTCAAGGCCGACGAGGATCTCAAGACGATCCCGACGATCATCCTGACCACGTCGGATGCGCAGGCCGACATCATCCGGAGCTACGAGCTCCAGGCGAACGGCTACGTGAGCAAGCCCGCCGGACTGGACGAGTTCGAGGAGCTGATCCGGAGCGTCGACGACTTCTGGCTGTCCAAGGCGAAGCTCCCGAGCCGGCGGGCGGACCTGTGACCGGCCCGGCGATCACGACCGGACCGCGGATCACGACCGGACCGGGGATCACGACCCTGCTGATCATCGAGGACAACCCGGGCGACGTGCGGCTCCTCCGGGAGATGCTGCTCGAGGACAACTCACGCTCGGCCAACGTCGTCCACGTCGAGACGATCGCCGAGGCGGAGCGACACCTCGCCGCCCATTCGGTCGACGTCATCCTCCTCGACCTCGGCCTCCCGGACGCCCAGGGTCTCGACGCCGTCCGTCGTGCCCATGTGGCCGCTCCCCACGTCCCGCTCGTCGTGCTCACCGGGCTGGACGACGAGTTGCTGGCGACCCAGGCGCTCCAGATCGGCGCCCAGGACTATCTCGTGAAGGGCCAGATCGCGCCACGCAGCCTGTCCCGGGCGCTTCACTACGCCGTCGAGCGCAACCTCCTCGACGGGGCGCTCTTCGCGGAACGGGAGCGGGCGCAGGTGACCCTCGACAGCATCGGCGACGCCGTCGCCGCGACCGACGCCGCGGGCGATCTCCAGTTCATCAACGCCGTCGGGCAGGACCTCACGGGATGGTTGCTCGCGGACGCCCGGGCCACGCCGATCGCGACCGTCCTGAACCTGCACGACTCGATGACGCGCCAGCCTCTGCCGCTGCCGGCCGTCGATCCATCGAGCGCCCCCGTCGCCGTCGACCTGTCCCCCGGCGCGATGCTGTTCCGACGCGATGGGAGCGAGATCGCGATCGAGGGCAGGATCGCGCCGATCCACGGGCGGGACGGTCGGCCGGCCGGCGCTGTGATCGTCTTCCGCGACGTCACGGACCGACGCGCCGCGGGTCAGGCAATGCACCAGAGCCAGCTCCGCTTCCGGCGCCTCTTCGACGCCCACACGATCGGGATCACGATCACCGACCTTGCGGGCCGCACCCTCGAGGCGAACGACTCGTATCTCGCGATGCTCGGCTACTCGAGGACCGAGCTCCTCGCCCGGGGACTCGGCTGGAACGAGCTGACGCCGGACGAGTACACCGTGCGCAGCGAGCTGGCTGTGGCCGAGCTGGTGGCCAGGGGCGTCGCCCAGCCGTTCGAGAAGGAGTTCGTTCGACGCAACGGCACGCGCGTCCCCGTCCTCGTCGGGATGGCGATCCTGGACGCCGATGAAGGCACGTGCATCTCGTACATCGTCGACCTGTCGGCCCGCCGGCTCCTCGAGGACCAGCTCAGGCAGGCCCAGAAGATGGAGGCGATCGGTCAGCTGTCCGGAGGCGTCGCCCACGACTTCAACAACCTCCTGACGGTGATCCTCGGCCACGCCAACCTGATGGTCGACGAGCTGACGGCCGGCGATCCCATCCGCGAGTCGGCCGAGGAGATCCGCGAGGCCGGGGAGCGTGCGGCTGCGATGACGCGCCAGCTGCTGGCGTTCAGCCGTCGCCAGGTCCTCGAGCCGAAGGTCGTCGACGTCAACACCGTCGTGACCAACCTGGAGCGACTGCTCCGGCGGATGATCGGGGAGGACATCGAGCTCCGGATCGAGTCGCTGCCGGACGTGGCGCTCGTCCTCGCCGATGCCGGCCGGATCGAGCAGGTCCTCCTGAACTTCGCCGTGAATGCCCGGGACGCGATGCCCGGCGGCGGGACGCTCACGATCGGGCTCGGCGAGGTCACCGTCGACGGCCCGGAACGAAGCTATTCGGGATCCCTCGCGTTGGGTCGGTACGTCACGATCGCCGTCCGGGATTCCGGTTCGGGGATGACGGCCGATACCAAGGAGCACCTGTTCGAGCCGTTCTTCACGACCAAGGGCCCGGACCACGGGACCGGTCTCGGGTTGGCGACGGCCTACGGGATCATCAAGCAGAGCGGCGGCGACATCCAGGTCACGAGCGAACCGGGCGCCGGATCGACGTTCACCGTCTTCCTGCCGCAGCTGGCCGGCGACGCGGCCATCCTCGTCCTGCCGGTCGTTGTCCCGGCTCGTGCGCCCGTGACCGAGACGCTGCTCCTCGTCGAGGACGAGGCTGCCGTGCGGCGCCTGACCAAGCGCATCCTCGAGGCGCGCGGCTATCACGTGATCGAAGCCGCCGACGGCCGGCAGGCCCTGATCGTGGCGGCAGCTCATGACGGGCCGATCCACCTGCTCCTGACCGACGTGGTCCTGCCGCACCTGGGCGGCCGCGAGCTGGCGCGGCAGATCCGGGCGATCCGGCCCGAGACCGCGGTCGTCTACATGTCCGGCTATCCGGACGACTCGCTCCTCCAGGAGTCGGGGATCGGGCACGCGTTCTTCATCGTGAAGCCGTTCACGGCCGACGCGCTCGCAGTACTGCTTCGCACGGCGGTGGCCCAAGCTCCTGCAGCATGATGGCGGGATGGCAGGCGACGACGAGCCCCTGACCCGTCCCGACGGATCTCTCGATGCGCGATCGCGTGCGTTCCTCGAGGCCGCCCGGACGGCAACCCTGGCCACCATTGCCCCGGACCGGCGACCGCGCCTCGTCCCGATCTGCTTCGTCGTCGGCGACGAGGACCCGGCCGGCCGGCTGCGCCTCTACAGCCCGCTCGACGACAAGCCGAAGGCGACGACCGATCCGCACCGGCTCGCCCGCGTCCGCGACGTGCTGGCCCGGCCGGACGTGACCCTCCTCGTCGACCGCTGGTCCGAGGACTGGAGCCGGCTCGGCTGGCTGCGACTGGAGGCGCGCGCGGACGTGATCGAGCCCACGCCGGCGGACCGCGCCGAGCACGCGGCCGCCGTCGCCGCCCTGCGCGCCAAGTACACCCAGTACGGGTCGCACGATCTCGAGGCGCGGCCGATCCTGAGATTCGCGATCGAACGGGTCGTCGCGTGGGGCCATCTGGGCGCCGGCTGAATCCCGGCGCCGGCTGAATCCCGGCGCCGGCTGGCGCGCGCCGGCGCGCCAGGGCCGGCCGGGGCGCCAGGGCCGGCCGGTTCGCCCTCACCGATCGAGAAACAGCGCCTCGGCGTGGGGCCGCAGGCAATGGGTCGAGCTCATGGCCTCGTGGTAGCCGCCCGCGTTGAGCAGGGCCACGATGTCGCCCTCCTTGACGGGTGGCAGCTCGTAGTCCTCGGCGAAGACATCGCCGGCCTCGTTGATGTGCCCGGCCACCGTCACGCGCGTCGTCCGCTCGGCATCGGCCGCGCGGCACACGACGAGCTCCTGTGCATAGCGGTAGATGAAGTAGGAGCAGTTGACGTTCCAACCGACGTCGAGCCCCACGAACGTCGTCCCGGCCCGCTCCTCGACCGTGACGACCTCCGCGAGCAGGATCGCGGTGTCCTTGGCGAGGTAGTCGCCGGGCTCGCACCCGACCGCGACGTCCAGGGCCCCGACCTGGCGGGCGATCGCCGCGGCGTAGGCACCCACGTCGATCGGCCGCTCGTCCGCCCGGGCGGGCACGCCGAGCCCGCCGCCGACGTTGATCTCGGCGATCGGATGGCCGTCCGCCATCAGCCGGCGGGCGATCGCCACGACGCCTACGAGCGCGGTCTCGAACCCGGCCAGCCCGTCGGCCAGCCAGCCCGAGCCCGCGTGGACGTGGATCGTGTCGATCGGCAGGCCGTGCCGGGCTGCGGCCGAGACCGCCTCATCGACGCGATCGGCGTAGATCCCGAACTTCGTCGGGCGGGCGCCGCTGTAGGCGAGCTTGTCGTTGTAGCCCGCGCCGGCCCCCGGATTGATGCGGATCCCGATGGGACGCGCGCGGTGCCCGCCGGCCGCCAGGCGCCGCCCGAGCCGCTCGATCTGGCTGACGGCGTCGAGGTTGAGATGGACCGGCTCGGCCAGGATGGCGTCGAAGTCGCGATCGGAGAGGTTGGTGGCGGTCACGCTGATCTCGGGCGCCGGCCAGCCGCACTCGAGCGCCCGCGCGACCTCACCAGGCGAGCACGCATCGATCCCGACGTACGGCCGGAGGGCGACGAGCGCGCGCGGATCGGGATTGGCCTTCAGGGCGAAGCGCAGCCTGGCGCGGAGGCCGGCCGCCGTGAGCGCCGTCGCGAGGCGCTCGGCGTTCTCGGCGAACCGGCGCCGGTCGTAGACGAAGAGCGGCGTTCCGTGGCGACGGGCGAGGGTCTCGGCGTCCTCGCCCGCGATCACGAGGCGGCCGCCGATCGCGGTCAGGCCCGGCCGGTCCCACCACGGAGCGTTCCCATTCGCCGCCGGCCCCGGTTCGATGGCACGCGAGGCGTCGACGGTCACGCGGGAGCGGCCGGCCGGCGCGCTCGGCCGGAGCCGGGATGCCAGTGGTCGGGCCCGACCTCGACGGTCGCCCCGATCTCCTCGAGCAGCCGCTTCGAGACCGCTGCGACCTCCTCGATCGCCGCTTCGAACGCGGCGCTGTTGCGCTGGGACGGCGTTCGGTAGCCGCTGACCTTGCGGACGAACTGGCGGGCAGCCGCCTCGATCTCACCGGTCGTCGCCGGCTCGTCCGGGCGGCGCAGGACCTTGATGCTTCGGCACATGCCCGCAGGGTACCGCGCGTGGGCCGGTCCGGCAGACGGCCGGCCCGCGGGGTCAGCGAGCTACGGGAGCTTCCAGAGGAGCGGCCCGGTGTAGCAGTGGTCGAGCGCGATGCACAACCCGCCGGTCAGGTCCCAGTCGCGTCCCGCCACGTACGGACCGCGGTCGACGACGATCGTCGTGACCGTCCGGCCGTTGGCGGGGTTGCGGAACGTGACCCTGGTGCCGCACGGCAGCGTCCGATGGGCCACGCCGACGAGATCCTGGGTCAGTGCGTAGCCGCAGGCCGTCCGGTTGCCGTAGAAGCCCGGGCCGTAGAACGACACGTTGCCGTCCCAGTGCCACTGCGGAATCGCGACCGACCCGACGGGCGCGTCGGGCTGGATCCTGGCGGCGTCGGGGCGGCCTGCCGGGGCAGGCCGCTCGTCCGGGTCGAGAAGGACCGATGTATCGCTGAGCGCACCATCAGATCGGTACGCAGGGTCGAGAGAAGGAGTCATCGCGGCTGTCCCGTCAATCGCTGCCGCGTCCACCCCCCGGAAGAGAGTCGCATCGATTGGTCGTTCAGGGCTGGGGCCCTGGGATCCCACGGATCCGGGGACGGCCGCCGCGGCGAGGAGGGCGATGAGCGCCATACCCGCGACGACTCTAGGGCGTCGCACGTCGGGCGGAACCTTAGCAGCGGCGTAGGATTCCTGACCATTCCCGATGGGTTCGGTGACGTTGCGCGTGCATGTCAGCCCGCGATTCGTGCACGCGTCGCCCGGCTGTCGGGCATGGATCGTGCACGTTCGTTGCGTTTGGGCACCCCTGTTGCGGCCCACGCAACACGGAGGCGCTCGGGGCTTCGGAAAGCCTGCCCGGGGCGGGGCCGACCGGCGGTGGCATCGTCGCTCGGTCGGCCGGCCGCCACCGTGCGAGACTGGGCGGACGATGCCGAACCGAACCCTGGTCCTCGACGGGCCGCTCGATCTGCGGCGGACCGTCGGGATCCATCAGCGGGGCTCCGGCGACCCGACGATGCGCGTGATCGGCGGCCGGATCGTGCGCGCCACGCGCACCGCCGACGGGCCGGCGACGATCGCGCTCCGGCAGGTCGCCGGACGGGTCGAGGCCGAGGCCTGGGGACCCGGTGCGGATCGGCTGCTCGACGCGACGCCGGCCCTGATCGGGCTCGACGACGACCGATCCGGGTTCGAGCCGCGGCACCATCCGCTCGTCGCCGAGCTCGACCGCCGCGAGCACGGGGTCCGTCTGGGCCGGACCGGGGCGGTCATCGAGGCGCTGATCCCGGCGATCCTCGAGCAGAAGGTCACCGGCACCGAGGCGTGGCGCGGCTATCGGGGCCTGATCCGGGGCTGGGGAGAGCCGGCGCCCGGTCCGTTCGGGCTGTGGCTGCTGCCGCAGCCGGCGGTCATCGCGGCGGTCCCGTATCACGCGCTCCACCCGATCGGCATCGAGCGCCGCCGCGCCGACCTCGTCCGGCGGGTGGCCGATCGAGCCGTCCGGTTCGAGGAGATCCTCGGGCTCGGGCGGGAGGCGGCCTACGCCCGGCTGACGGCCCTGCCCGGGATCGGCGCGTGGACGGCGGCCGAAGTGATGCTCCGGGCGGCGGGCGACCCGGACGCGGTGAGCGTCGGCGACTTCCACCTGCCGAACCTCGTCGCCTTCACCCTGGCCGGCGAGATCCGCGGGACCGATGCGCGAATGCTGGAGCTCCTGGAGCCGTGGCGGGGCCACCGGGCCCGGGTGATCCGCCTGCTCGAGACGAGTGGCCTCCGGCCGCCGGCCTTCGGTCCACGCTACGCGCCGCGGTCGATCGCGGCGATCTGAGCCGGTCGGCCGAACTGGTCCAGCCGGCGGGCCGGGGCGTCGCCGCCGCCGCCGCCGCCGCCGCCGCCGCCGCCGGACCGAGGCTAGGTGGTCGCCCGCCGGACGGCCGAGCCGTGGAGGAGCTGGGCGAGGATCGAGCGCCGCTCGCGGCGGGTCGGCGCGAGGGCCTGCGCTGCGGCGACCCGGCGGCGGGCCGGCGCGTCGAATGCACCGGCGGCCGGAACAGGAAGCCCGGCGGGCTGGACGGCCCCGTCGGCGACCGTGGCGACCGTCGCCGCGCCCGGGGCCGCGTCGTAGCAGAACGCGACGTACTGGATGCCCGTGCCGTCCCCGACGCCCGCGCCCCGGCCCGTGCCGAAGCGGCTCGGGCCGACCTGGAACGCGACGTCCTCGCCGTCGATCCCGGATCGGACGATCACGAGGGCGATCGGCCGGTCGGCCTCCCACTCGAACGAGTCGGGGATGCCGGCGACCGGCGAGCCGAGGCCTCGGATCTCGACCACCAGGGTGCCGTCTGTGTGGAGACCGTTCACCAGCCTCGCACTGTCGATCCGCATCCGGCGGCGGGCGAGCCGTCCGACACGGCGAAGCCGGGTGGCGCTGGGGTCGATCGCGATCGTGCGGCGGTCCATCGGTTGCTGTCCTCGATCTGGTGCGGGCCGGGGTGACGATCCGCGGGGTGGTCGTCTCGATGGACACAGCATCGGGATGACGCTTCAGGTGGCATTAGGGTCGCCTGAAAGCGCGGTGTCGCAACATGGACAAAGGTCAGCCAGGCGGCGTTCGACCTGCGCCGCGATAGGCGATCACCTCGACCGGCTGGACGGTGATCAGGCCGTCACCGACCATCTCGTCCAGCTCCGGGAGGATCGCCCGGATGCGGTCCGCGCCGTCGATGACATCGATGACGATCGGGAGGTCCTCGGACAGGCGAAGCAGCTTGGCCGTATGGAGATGGGCGTTGTGGCCGAAGCCCTCGATCCCGCGGAGGACCGTCGCCCCGGCCATGCCGCGCTCGAGCAGGCGGGCCAGGATTGCCTCGTGGAGCGGGCGACCGTGCCAGCGGTCGGCCTCTCCAACGTGGATCCGCAGCTCGAGCGCATCGCCCTCGATCTTCATCCGAGCGCCCTCCCGAGGACCAGGCCCGCGGCCACGGCGGCGACACCGAGCATCAACGACCCCGCCAGGTTGGCGAGTGCGGCCACGGTCTGGCCGGACTCGAGCAGTCGCCAGCTCTCGAGCATCAGCGTCGAAAACGTCGTATACGCGCCGAGGAACCCGATCAGCACGGGCCCGCGGATGTCGGCGGGCAGCACGGACCGGTCGATCGTGAGCGCGGCGAGGACGCCGAGGACGAACGACCCGCTGAGATTGATCGCGAGCGTGCCGTACGGAAACCCGGCCCCCGTCCGATCGAGGACCCAGCCGTCGACGAGGTAGCGCGCCACCGCCCCGGCCGCTCCGCCGATGGCAATCATGACGAGGGTCACGGCGAGCAGGATCGGGGTTGGCGGAGCGCTCCGTCAACCTCGGGCGCACGGAGTCGCGGAGCTCCTCCTCCGACCTCGGTTGGCCGGCCGCTGGTCCGCGCTCGCAGACAAACGACCGATCGATGACGCTCGGGCGGCCTCGCCGTCACTGCGTTCGTCGCGGATGGGCGAGGCTGGCAAGGCGCGCCCGAGCACCGCAGCGAGCGGGCTCGGATGCCCGTAAGCGAGGAGCGCAGGGCGCAACGCGGCCAGCGTCGTCCAGGCGCGACAGCCGTCAGGCGGCTGCGCCCTCCGAGCCGGACGTTGCGCCCTGCTCGCCCGCGCCGATCATCACCGACGCGAGGATGCCGTAGGCAGCGGCCCAGGCGTCGCGGGTCTCGATCGTGAACGACGGCCCGAGCGCCTCCTCGAGCGTGTCGAGCAGGGCCGTACCGACGGTCTCGAAATCGCCGGGACGGACGCCGTACCCGGTGTGGCGGCGGCCGAGCGCCTCCACGGCGGGGACGACCTTCTCGAGGCGGTCGAGCGAGCGGACGACCATCGCCAGCGTCTGCATCAGCATCCGGCGCTGGGCCGTCATGTCGGTCGCGAACAGGGCGCGAACGGACGGGTCGAGGTCGAACAGGCGGCAGTAGAAGATCGTTGCAGCGGCGTCGGCGATCGGTTCGACGACGGCGAAGGACGAGCGGACGAGCTCGATCTGGCGGGGTGTCATGTCGGAACTCCAGGGTCGCGATGGGCGGGTGGCTCGATTGCCGTCCGGACCATCCGGCACGAACCTTCAGGTCGGCTTAAGGTGGGGCCCCATGGGTCTCGCGAACCGGCGCTCGCGCCGGATGCAGCAGGAGGAGACCGGACGATGGCCGAACGGACGATGCCGAGCTTCAGCAAGTCCCCGCCGGAGCTGATCGAGCGATTCGCGGCGGTGATGGAGGCCTATCCGGATGCCGTCCGCAAGAAGATGTTCGGCTACCCGGCGGCATTCGTCGGCGGGAACATGGCGACCGGGCTGTTCGCCGATCAGTGGGTCGTCCGCCTGCCCGACGATCAGATCGAGCCGGCCAGGGCCGCGGGCGCGGGATCGTTCGAGCCGGTGCCGGGCAAGCCGATGAAAGCGTTCGTCGTGATCCCGGCCGCGGACATGCAGGACGACACTGCGCTCCGCGGCTGGGTCGAGCGCGGTCTGGCCCACGCGGCGTCGATGCCGGCCAAGACGTAGCCTCGGGCCGGCTCGCTCGCTCAGGCGACCGTTCGCGCGCGGAGCCGTTCACGCGGGCGGCAACGGCCGCTACTTCAGCGTCTTCGCGACCTCGGCCACGATCGCCTGGTCACTCGTATCGACGACGACGACGTAATCCGCCTTGGCGTAGACCCACTCGTTCGACTTCGCGTCGCCGTAGTCGATCTTGGTGAAGGTCTTGCCCTCGACCGTGACCGTCGACTGCGTGACGCCGGCATTCCCGGATCCGAGCCACGTCTTGAGGACGATCGAGCGGAGCGCCTCGAGGTCGGCCCCGGGCAGGCGGAAGGCGACGATGGCATCGAGGGTCGCGCCCGAGTCGTCGAAGCCCTGGACGATCTGGAGGTCGGCCGGCGTCTTGCCGAGCTTCCGCAGGCTCGCCGCGACCGCGCGCCCGGTCGGGTCCCCTTCGGCGAAGTACTCGCTGGCGGGGCGGCTGTCGAACGTGAGCGGCGTTCCAGCGAGGCTGGTCGGGAGCATCGCCTGGAGCTCGGGAGCGAACGGTGAAGACGAGGGCTCGATCCCGGGATCCTCCGACCCGAGGGGCTCCTCGCTTCCGGATGCGGAATCGCTCGGCCGGGCACCGGCCCGCCCGGCGGCGGTCCCGTTGCCCATCGCCGCCGCCACGGCCGAGGTGATCACCTCCAGGTCATCGGCGGTCACGCTGCCCCCCTCGGCGATCTGTCCGATCAGGCCGTTGACCCGGAAGAGCGTCGTGATCGACCCGGTCGAGGGGTTGTCGACGTCATAGGCATCGCCGTTCGCGGTGCGATTCGTGACGGTCGATCCGGCCGCCGCCGCGGCCGCCCGGTTCTGGGCGAGCGCGGCCTCGGCCGCATCGCCATAGCAGGTGACGCTCGCGTAGACGACCGGCGGGTTCGTGCTCCCGTCCTCGGACGCCGGGCCGAGGATCGAGATCGTCATCCCGTTGGCGTTGAGGTCGGTCGAGCCGAGGTTCCAGTCGGGCGGCAGGTTGTCGGGGTCGGGGATCGCCTTCCAGGCCGACGTGCGGCAGGCGGTCAGATCCTCGCCGGATGTGCGGCTGAAGACGACGTAGCCGAGCACGCCGGCGGCGATGACGAGGGCCAGGAGGGCGAGCCACGGAGCCGCTCGGGCGAAGAAGCCGCCGCCCGGCTCGTCGTCGAGCTCGTCGTACACGGGTTCCAGGGTGCGCTCGTTCAGTCCACTGGGGCGTGTCGCCGCGCGACGAGGGCTGGTCCGTCGGGGGGGCATCTGGCCTCACGGTCCGGACGGCCGCTGAGAGCCGTCTGAGATGGTCGGCCGGCCACTGGGCCGGTGAAAGTTGGTCGGGGCGGCGGGATTTGAACCCACGACCTTATCGTCCCGAACGATACGCGCTACCAAGCTGCGCCACGCCCCGACCGGATGCCCGTTGTCTCAGGGCGAGCGCATGATAGCAGACGGGGATTCCGGCGCCGGATCCGGGTCGAGCGAGCAGGGCTCGGGGCGGTCGTCGGCGACGTCGCGGCGGGCCTACGCGAGGTCGATCGGCGGCGCCGTCCCGGCCCGGCCTGGCTCACGGATCGGCAGGACGGCCAGCGCCGCCAGGACGAACGAGATCGCCATGAGCCAGAACACGATCGGCAGCCCCGCCTGATCGCCGAAGACGTCGATGATCCCGCCGTACAGCGCGGTCCACAGGGACCCGACGCCGAACGCGAGCGTGAAGTAGAGCGCAAAGGACGTGTCCCTCACCGAGGGCGGGGCGATGTCGGCGAGGAGCGCCTGGAGTTGCGGCGACTCGGCGAAGCTGAACAGGCCCATGAGCAGGATGCCGAGCCACAGCCCGGCCACCGACGCCCCCACCAGCAGGAAGACGATGAAGGCGATCGCGCCGCCCAGGTAGACGCCGATGATCACCGGCCGCCGCCCGACCCGATCGGACAGCCAGCCCGCGATCAGCGGCATCGGCACCGACAGGACGATCAGGGCGCCGTACATCACGTCGGTCGTCGAGCCGTGGAGCCCGATGACGCTCGTCAGGTAGAGCAGGGCGAACAGGTTGACCACGCCGAGGCCGCGACCGCCCCCGCCGAGGACCGACGCCAGGTAGACGAACCGATGCGCGGGGTCGCGGAGGACGGTCCGGAACGCGTCCCTGACGCTGCCATGCTCCTCGGCGGCCCGCCGATCGACCCCGCTCTCGCGGACGAAGAGCAGGATCGCGATCGCGATCAGGACCGCCGGCACGCCGAACACGACGACGGTCCAGCGCCAGCCGATCGCGGCGATCATGGCCGCGCCGACGAGCGCCACGACGACCGTGCCGACGTTGCCGCCGCTGATGTGGGCGCTGATCGCGAATCCGCGACGGGACTCCGGGAACTGCTCCGCCAGCAGCCCGTTCCCGACCGGATGCTGCGGTGATCCACCGATCCGCGACACCACGTTCACGACGCTGAAGGGCAGGAAGCTCGTCATCAGGCCCTGGGCAGCGAAGCCGGAGCCGAAGAGGAGGCCGCCGCCGGTCAGCAGGATCCTGCGCGAGACGACCCGGGTGAGCTTGGCGTAGCTCAGCTGCACGAGACCGCTCGCAAAGGAGCCGATGGCGGCGAGATAGGCGACCTGCGACTCGGTGACGCCGAACTCCGTGATGATCCGCAGGTACACCAGGGGCAGGAGCACCGCCTGGGCGTGATTGACGGCATGCGCGATCGACAGCAGCCAGAGCGTGACGTCGGGGTTGATCGGCCGGGCGGGGTCGGTGGTTGCCGGCGCTCGATCGGTGGTGGCCGGGCCGGGGTCGACGGCCGCCTGCGCGGCGGTGGGCTCGCTGGACATCGGATGAATCCTGACGGATGGCGGCGCGGTCCACAGCGGCGGTCCGCACGTTGCGCCGGCTCCTCGTTTCCGGCATCGTTGGCGGGGTCCGCCGCGCGGATCGCGCTCACCCGTTTCCCACGAGGTCCCGATGCCGACCGTTCTCATCGTCGACGACGAACAGCACATCCGCCTGCTGATCGAGCAGACGCTCGAGGAGCTCGAGGACGACGGCATCGAGCTCCAGACCGCATCCGACGGGGAGATGGCCCTCGACGTCGTCCGGAACCACCACCCTGAGCTCGTCTTCCTCGACGTGATGATGCCGAAGCTGAACGGCTTCGAGGTCTGCCGGGCGATCAAGTCGGACCTCGGGCTGGCGTCGACGATCGTCGTCATGCTGACGGCCAAGGGCCAGGCGTACGATCGCGAGGAAGGCAACGCCGCGGGCGCGGACCGCTACCTGACGAAGCCGTTCGACCCCGACGAGCTGCTCGACATCGCCCGCGAGGCGCTCGGGCTGGCCGGGGCCGGAGCCGTCTGATGGAGCAGGATCTCGCCCGGCTGATCGTCCGCCATCGCCACGTCGCTCCGATGCTGTCGGCGCTCCTCTCGGGCACGAATGCCGGCGTCCGGATCAGCGACGACGCCGGGCTCGTGGTCCTCGAGCGGGAGGCGTCCGGGATCGGGTTCGAGCGGTTCCCGATCGCGGTCGAGGGCCGGACGGTGGGCTGGGTCGAGGGCGATCGGACCGCCCGCGCGATCGCCGCCGTGCTGTCCTATGCCGTCTCCCGCGAGGCGGACAAGCGGAGCCTCGCCCGCGAGGCCCTGGACCGGTACCGGGAGCTCAACCTCGTGTACGAGCTGGCGGATCGGCTGAGCGGCGAGCTCGACCTCGAGGACATCGGGGAGATCGTCCGGGCCGAGGCGTCGCGGCTGCCGGCCGGCGGCGCCGGATTCCTGCTCGTGCTGGATGGGGACGGCGCGCTGCAGCCGGTCGGTGGCGGATCCGGAGCGGACGGCTCGGGCGGCGGACCGGTCGACGCGGGCGGCGGGACGATCGGCGTGGGGATCATCGGCTCCGTCGCGGAATCGGCGGTCGCCGAGGAGGTCAACGACGTCGGGGGCGACCCGCGGGCATCCGCCGCGGAACGGGCCTACGCGTCCCTGATCGTTGCCCCGGTCGTCGCTCGCGGCCGGACGATCGGCGTGCTGGGTGCCGGGACGCGGACGGCCGCCGGCTACCAGGCAGCGGATCTCAAGCTCCTGACCGCCATCGCCGCGATCGCGGGGCCGGCACTCGCCCAGACCCGGCGTCAGCTCGCAAGCCACGGGGCGCCGGGCGTCCGGGTCGGCTGATCGCCCACCGGGCCGGCCGGGTCCCTCGGCCGGGCGCCGCGTGCCGATTCGTCCCGGACCGCCCCGATCGATGACGCGCTTCAGGATCCCGCGGATCGAGCTGCTCGCCGGGGTCGGCGCATCGATCGTCGTGCTCGCCGTCATCCTCGCCCGGCCGCCCGGCTGGGACGCGCTCGCGACGGTCGGAGCGACCCTCCTGCCGGCCGGCCTGGTGCTCTCCGGAGCGGCCGCCGCTCGCCGGGCACGAGAAGCCGACGCCCAGCGCGTCCTCGTCGACGAGCAACGGACGGCCCTCGAGCGTGAGGCGGCCGAGACCACCCTGTCGCGCGCCGAGCTCCAGCGCCGGCTGGCCGAGCTGGTCGCGCTCAACGAGCTCGCCGCCGGCCTCAGCTCGACCCTCGATCTCGACGAGCTCCTCGACCGGGCGCTCGACGCCGTCGTCCACCGCCTGCCATTCGACCGGGCGCTGGTCCTGCTCGTCGACCCGGTGGCGGGAGCCCTGACCGACGGCCGCGCGATCGGCGGCAGCGCCGACGTCGCGGCCCTCGTGGGCCAGATCCACCTGTCCCTGGCCGAGACCCAGTCGACGCTCGTCCGGCTCGCGCTCGCCGACGGCCCGATGGTCTTCCGCGATGTCGACCATGATCCATACGAGCCGAACCGGCTCTTCGCCCGGGCCGTCGGCGTGTCCTCGTTCCTCGGCACGCCGCTCGTCACCAACGGCCGGACGGTCGGCGTCCTCGCGGTCGACAACCGACTCTCCGGACGCGAGCTCGAGCGGTCGATGGGCCCGCTCCTCTTCACCGTCGGCAGCCTGCTCGCCGCCGCGATCGAGAACGCCCGCCTCTACGCCGAGGTCGAGATCCAGAACCGCGAGCTCGAAGCCCGGGTCGCGACCCGGACGGCCCAGCTCGCCGACGCAACCGAGGAGGCCGTCGCCGCCCGGGCGGCCGCCGAGGCGGCAAGCGCGACGAAGAGCACATTCCTCGCCAGCGTCAGCCACGAGCTGCGCACGCCGCTCACGTCCGTCGTCGGCTTCACCAGGCTCGTCCGGAAGCGGTTCGAGGAGATCGTGACACCGGCCCTGGCGGGGCTGCCGGGCGGCGGGGTCGCCGGCGATCCGAAGCTCGAACGCGCCGTCCGCCAGATCGGCGACAACCTCGCGATCATGGCCGCGGAGGGCGAGCGCCTGACGGCGATGATCAACGACGTTCTGGACCTTCAGAAGATCGAGGCCGGGCGGATGGAGTTCCGGCACGACCCGGTCGATCCGGTCGCCGTCGTCGACCAGGCGCTGGCGGCGACCTCGGCGCTGTTCGCGACGACCGGGCTGGCCGTGGTTCGCGACATCCCGGAGACCGCGCCGCCCGTCCTCGGCGACCATCACCGCTTGATCCAGGTCGTGATCAATCTCCTCTCGAACGCGGTGAAGTTCACGGCCGCGGGATCGGTCACGGTGCGGGTCCGGACCGCCGGCGAAGAGATCGTCGTCTCGGTCACCGACACCGGGACCGGGATCG
>DATNBW010000037.1:0-7913 GCA_035607275.1 Verrucomicrobiia bacterium
GGACGAGGACGTCTCACCCGAGGCGTATGCCGCCCACGCCGCAGGCCTCGCGTCCGCCGCCGCGGCGGCACCGGAGGACGCCGTCCTCGCCGAGGAAGCCGGTCGCCAGGCCGAGCTCGCCCGGGCCTATGCCCGGTACCAGGAGCTGCTCGAGGCCAACGGCTGCATCGACTTCGGCGACCAGGTCGCCCTGGCCCTGCGGCTCGTCCGCACGTCGCCGGCGGCGCTCGCGGAGATCCGGTCGCGGTTCCGCTACGTCCTCGTCGACGAGTTCCAGGACACGAATCGGGCCCAGTCCGAGCTCGTCTCGATCGTCGCCGATCGGCATCGCAACCTGACCGTCGTCGGGGACGACGACCAGTCGATCTACCGCTTCCGCGGGGCGGCGATCAGTAACATCCTCGGGTTCCGCGACCGCTACCGGAACGCCCGGACGATCGTGCTCCGCCGCAACTACCGGTCGCGGCCGGCGATCCTCGAGGCGGCCCATCGCCTGGTCCAGTTCAACGATCCGGACCGGCTCGAGGTCCAGGCCGGGATCAGCAAGCGGCTCGTCGCGGAGCGCGGGATCGACCCGGCCGGCCGGACCGTCCGGCTCGAGACCCATCCGTCCGGTCACGACGAGGCGGACCGGATCGCGGCCGAGATCGCGGCCCGGATCGCCGCCGGCGCGGCCCCTCGGGACATCGCGATCCTCGTCCGCGCGAACGGCCATGCCGATCCGATCCTGCGCAGCCTCGACGCGGCCGGGGTGCCGTGGCGGTTCTCCGGGATGTCGGGGCTGTATGCCCGGCCCGAGGTCCGCCGGCTCCTGGCCTTCCTCCGGACCATCGCCGACCTCGGATCGTCGGTCGACCTGTACGGGGTCGCGACCGGCGAGCCGTACCACCTCGGCGGCGAGGACCTGACGGCGATCGTCAACACCGCCCGGCGCCGCAACCGGACCCTCTGGGAGGTGATCGAGGAGCTCGAGCGGCAGCCGGGCATCCTGCGGATCTCGCCGACGGCGCGGACGTCGGTCGGGCGTCTCGTCGCGGATCTGCGTGAGCTCTCGACGCTGGCCCACGAGCGCCCGGCGGGTGAGGTCCTGTACGCGTTCCTGCGTCGCTCGGGGACCTTGAGCCGGCTCGCCGCCGAGGCGACCGTCGGGGCGGAGGAGCAGCTCCGCAACGTCGCCCGCTTCTTCGACATCATCCGCTCCCAGTCGTCGCTGCTCGCGGACGACCGGGCGACGTTCGTGGCCGGGCACCTCCAGACGCTGATCGAGGCGGGCGACGATCCGGCGACCGCGGATCTCGATCCGGACGCCGATGCGGTCGCCGTGCTGACGGTCCACAAGGCGAAGGGCCTCGAGTTCCCGATCGTCTACCTGCCGGGCCTCGTCGCCGGCCGCTTCCCGATCCCGAACCGGCGGGATGCCCTGGCCCTGCCCGCCGTGCTCGGTGACGTGGCCGGCGGCGCGGACGAGGAGGTTCAGCTGCGCGAGGAGCGGCGCCTGTTCTACGTCGCGATGACCCGGGCTCGCGACGAGCTCGTGCTGTCCCACGCGGTCGACTACGGGGGCGTCGGGGTCCGCCGCCTCTCGCCGTTCGTCCTCGAGGCGCTGGATCTCCCGCCGACCGCGGTCGATCCGGTGGTCCGGGCGGCGACGTCGCTCGATCGGATCGAGGCGGCGGGCACGGCGCCGGCTCCAGTCCGGCCGGCGTCGGAGCGGACGGCCACCGGCGAGCCCCTGGTGCTGTCGTTCTCGGGGATCGACGCCTATCTCAGCTGCCCGCTGAAGTACAAGCTCGGCAACGTCGTCCGGGTTCCCGTGCCGCCCCACCACGCGATGATCTATGGGTCGGCGCTCCACCGGGCCGTCCAGGAGTTCCATCGCCGCCACGCCCGCGGCGAGGTGATGACCGAGGATGAGCTGGTCGCCGCGTTCGAGGCCGCGTGGACCGCGGAGGGGTTCCTGTCGCGCGACCACGAGGACGCCCGGCTGGCCGCCGGCCGCGAGACGCTTCGCCGGTTCAGGGCGGCCCAGCTCGAACCGGGCGCGGTGATCCCGGCCTACGTCGAGCGCGAGTTCAGCTTCGCCCTCGGCGGGGATCGGATCCGCGGCCGCTGGGACCGGGTCGACATCGAACCGGCCGAGGATGGCGTCGCGAGCGATCCGCCGGGGGATCGTCCGGCTCCGCACGCGGACACCGTCGCGCCGACCCTGGAGCTGACGGGCCGCGAGCGGGTGACGATCACGGACTACAAGACGAGCGACGTCCGCGACCCGGTCAAGGCCCGGCAGCGGGCCCGCGAGTCGCTCCAGCTCCAGATCTACGCGATGGGCTACGAGGCGGTCACCGGCCGGCTGCCGGATGCGGTCCAGCTCCACTTCCTCGACACCGGGATCGCGGGACGGGTCGCGATCGACCCGAAACGGCTCGCCAAGGGCCGCGAGAAGATCGCCGCGGCGGCGGCGGGGATTCGGGCCCGCGACTTCACGCCGAAGCCGGATCGGTCGACCTGCGGCTACTGCCCGTTCAAGACGATCTGCCCGTCCAGCGTGGCCACGTGACGCAACGGCTCGACGGGATCGCGGCGATCACGTTCGACTTCGGCAACACCCTCGTGCCCGTGACCCGCGAGGCGCTCCGCAGGGTGGTGGAGCTCACCGCCGAGGCGATCTGCGCTCGGTGGCCGGACCTGGAGCGGGCGGCGTTCCTCGCGGCCTGGGCCGAGGAGCGCGAGCGCCAGTTCCGGGAGGAGGTCCCGCAATTCCGGGAGGTCGATCTCGCGGAGCGCCTCGTGCGCGTGTTCGCGCGCCTCCGAGGGATGGACCCGCCGCCGCCCGGCGAGCGCTGGGATCAGGCGCGGGCCGCCGAGCGCTCGGATCCGGGCGACGTGGCCTGGGGCGTCGAGCGCTACAGCCGGGCATTCGTCGACGGGTTGCCGGAGACGCCCGGGGCCGGGGCGCTGCTCGGCCGGCTGGCGGCCCATCGCGACCTGGCGATCCTGTCGAACTGGCCCCTTGCCGCGACCGTCGATCGCTACGCCGAGGCCCGTGGCTGGACGCCCCATCTGCGGGCGATCGTCGTCAGCCAGCGGGTCGGGACGATCAAGCCGCAGCCTGCGATGTTCGAGGCCGCCCGGTCGGCGCTCGGGGACCCGGAGCCACGGTCGATCCTCCACGTCGGCGACGATTGGGCCGCGGACGTCGTCGGCGCGAGCGCCGTCGGCTGGCGCACCGCCTGGCTGACGACGCGGCCGGATGGATCGCCGTTGCCGGCGAGCGAGCGCGACGGGTCGCTCGATCCCGATCTGGAGCTGACGTCGCTCGGTGCGCTCGAGGGGCGGCTCGCGGACCCGCCGCGGGCTGCACGGGCAGGCGCTCAGGATCGCGCCGTCGCCGGATAGGGCATTCGCCCCATTGGCGCGCCCCGGCCTCGGTGCGAGCATGCACCGCCCGCCATCCGGCGGCAAGGACGGGATGCCGCGCGGGCACGGAGGACGAGATCGGCGATGCGCAGCGCCTCGACGCGCAGGCCTGACGGTGTGCACCCACCGTCCGACACGGCCGGGCCGCTCACCGTGCTCGTGGTCGACGACGAGGCTGCCATCCGGGCATTCGTCGCCCGGGCCCTGACCCTCGCGGGTTTCGAGGTCGCTGTCGCGGCTGACGGTCGCGAGGCGCTCCGGCTCGTCGCCGAGGATCGCGTCCGGCCGGCGGTCGTCGTCACCGACATCGAGATGCCCGGGATGACCGGCATCGAGCTGGCCGCCCGCCTCCTCGCCCTCCGGCCCGCCCTCCGGATCGTGATGATGACCGGCGACGAGGAACGGGCCGAGGCGGCCCGGGGTCATCCGTCGATCGTGGACGAGGTCCTCCTCAAGCCGATGCGCACCGAGGCGCTCGTCCATGCGGTCCGGCCGGCACCGAGCGGGACGCGCGTCGGGTGACGGTCGACGAGGCCTCGCTCCGGGGCCGCTTCGACGCGGCGGACGTCGGCTGCGGTAACGACGCTGAGGATGGCGCCGGGACCGGCAACGGGCCGGACGGGCGGCTCGACGCCATAGACTCCCTCGTGATGGAAGCGCGCGATCGCCTGATGAATCTCGGCTGGTTCGCCGCGGCCGGGACCGTCTGGATCCTCGTCGCCCTCGTCCTGACGACGCGCGATCCGCGGATCGACCCGACGGCCGGATTCATCGGCGCGATCCTGATCGGGCTGGCCGCCGGATTGACCCTGGTTCCGCTGTTCTGGCTGGCTGTCTTCGCCCGTCACCGCCGAATCGCCTATCGTGGCGACTGGACGAGGGCCATCCGCCGTGGCGGATGGGTCGCGATCGTGACGGCGGTGTTCGTGATCCTCCGTCTCCAGGGGGCGTTCGTTCCGGCCCTCGCCCTGTTCATCCTGGCCCTCGTCATCCTGGCCGAGGCCGTCCTGTCCGTGGAGCGCTGACCACGACGAGCGGCCCCGGGCATTCCCCATGGAGGTCGCGTGACTCGAACGTCAGACCCGTCAGGCGCGACAGCTCCGACCGCGCCCGGCCCTCTCGCCGGCATCGCGCCGGCCGGCCCGCACGAAGCCGCCAAGACCCGGCTGGCCGAAGCGGTCGACGCGGCCCGCGACGAGATCCTCGGGCTGTCGCACCGGATCCACGAGCACCCGGAGCCGGCATTCGAGGAGGAGCAGGCGGCGGGATGGGTCGCCGAGGCCCTGCGCAGCCACGGGTTCTCCGTCGAGCATCCGGCGGGTACGCTCGCGACGGCGATCCGGGCCACGCTCCGTGGCGGCCGGGGCGGTGACGGGCCGCGAGTCGGCATCCTTGCCGAGTACGACGCGCTGCCGGGTCTCGGTCACGGCTGCGGCCACAACACGATGGCCGCATCCGGGGTCGGCGCGGCGATCGCCCTGGCCTCGATCGCCGCCGAGCTGCCCGGCGAGATCGTCTTCCTCGGGACGCCGGCCGAGGAGCGCGGGAGCGGCAAGAAGACGATGATCGACGACGGCCTCTTCGCGGGCGTCGACGCGGCGTTGCTCTTCCACCCCTGCGACCGGAACCACGTCGAGTCCCACCCGCTCGCGTCGGAGGACGTCGACATCGTGTTCCACGGCCTGCAGTCGCACGCGGCGGCCGATCCGTGGCTCGGCCGGAACGCGCTGGACGCGATGATCACGCTGTTCAGCTCGGTCGGCCTGTGGCGCCAGCAGCTCCGTCCCGACGCGCGGGTCCACGGGATCATCCAGGAGGGCGGCACCGCGGCCAACATCATTCCGGACCGGACGCGGGCGTGGTTCATGCTCCGGAGCGCGGACCAGGCGTACTACGAGGAGATGAAGGCGCGGTTCCTCGACCTCGTCAACGCGGCCGGCCTCGCGACCGGGACGACGCCCGACATCACGTTCAGCGGCGGGGCGATGACGATGAAGCAGAACCGGACGCTCGAGGCTCGCTGGGTGGCCAATGCCGCGGCGTACGGGGTCGTCGACGCCGGTCCCGATCCGAACTCCGGCAGCACCGACATGGGCAACGTCAGCTGGGTCTGCCCGACGATCCATCCGGAGCTGTCGATCGCGCCGCTCGGCACGCCCGGCCACTCGATCCTGTTCCGCGACGCCGCGGCGACGCCGGCCGCGGACGCCACGACCCTGCTCGCGGCGACGCTCGTCGCTCAGACCGCGTACGAGCTGTTCGCGGATCCGGAGCTGGTCGCCGCCGCGTGGCGCGACTTCCGGGGCGAGTCCTGACGGCGCGCAGCGCTAGGGCTTGACGGTTGCGCTGATCGCGTAGATCGAGCCCGTCGCCAGGTCGCAGACGTACAGCTCGCCGGCCTCGTCCTCGCCGAACGAGCTGATCGCGAGATGCGGGCTGGCCATCGTGTTGCGGACGACGGTCGCCGTCACGGGCGCCGACGCGACCGACGAGATCATCCACATCCGGCCCGAGCAGAAGTCACCGTACAGGTAGCCACCGGCCAGGACCGGATAGGCGGATCCGCGGTAGACGAAGCCGCCCGTGACCGAGCAGTTGTCGGCCCCGCTGACGGCATGCGCGTAGACGGTCTGGGGAGGCTGCTTGCCCGTCGTCGAGCAGCCGGTCGACGGCTTGTAGCAGGCCCGGCCCTCGAGAACGTTCCAGCCGAAGTTGACGGCCCGCCCGGCCGGATACCCGTTCCTCGGCGTCGAGCGGTCGACCTCCTCCCAGCGATCCTGGCCGACGTCGGCGATCCACAGCTGGCCCGTCAGCCGGTCGAACGACCAGCGCCACGGGTTGCGCAGGCCGAGCGACCAGATCAGGTCGAGCCCGGTCCGTCCGACGTACGGGTTGCTCGCCGGCGCGCGGTAGTGAAGAGAGCCGGATCCGTGATCGACGTCGATGCGGAGCATCTTGCCGAGGAGCGAGTTGAGGCTCTGGGCGCGGTTCTGCGGATCGCCGGCGCTGCCGCCGTCGCCCATCCCGACGTAGAGGTACCCGTCGGGACCGAAGGCGATGTTCCCGCCGTTGTGGTTCGAATAGGGCTGCGTGATCGTCAGGAGGCGCAGCCCGCTCGAGCGGTTCGCGACGTTCGGGTTCGAGCTGACGCTGAACTTGGTGATCGCGGTGTTGCCGTTCCGATCGGTGAAGTTCACGTAGAGGTACGGGACCGCCGGGTAGCGCGGGTGGAACGCGAGGCCGAGCAGCCCGCGCTCGCCGCCGGTCGTGATCGCGGTCCGGAGATCGAGGAACGGCGTTGCCAGCGTCGTCCCGTTGGCGATGATCCTGATCAGCCCGGTCTGCTCGACGACGAACAGCCGGTTGCTCCCGTCGCCGGCATTCGTGACGAGGACCGGATCGCTGAAGCCGGACTTGAGCAGGCTGAGACCGAGCTGGACCTTCGACGGGTCGAACGCAGCGACGGACGCCGGGGCCGGGGTGACGGCCGTCACGGGAACTCTCGCTCCGACCGTGACGGACTCCGGATCGGCCGAGCCGACCGCGACCGATCGCCCTCCGGGCTGGCCACCTGCGATGAGCGCGAACGCGGCCAGGCCGCCGATGAGCGCTCGAGTGACCGAAGGGCGGCGAATCAGGTCCTGCAAGACGTTCTCCCGGCGGCGTGGAGCGGGGGATGCTCGACATGCGCACGGGCCCCCGGTCGCTCGAGAATCATGCCACGTGGACGCGACCGGACGGCGGTTGGCGGCTGGTCCGGTGCTAGGATGGCCGCGGCGCGCCCCGCTGGACGCTCGTTGCGAACCGGCGGCGCCCCCAGCGAGACGATGACGTCGGAGGCCGCTTCCCAGGGAGTGGCACGATCGTCTCCCGGAGGACCCGTGGCCGAGCGCCCCCACGAACCCCGTCCCGACCCGACCGCCGGGACCGATTTCGCCCACCTCAACGGCTGGGATCGCGACTGGGAGACCTTCAGCGACTTCGACCTGCCGACCTACGTCGGCCCGACGACGTTCATGAACCTGCCGTGGATCACCGATCCCGCCGAGCTCCGGGCGCGAAACGTCGACGTCGCGATCATCGGCGCGCCGTTCGACGACGCGGTCAGCCACCGGCCGGGCGCCCGCTTCGGGCCGCGGGCGATCCGCGAGGCGCAGTACACGTCCGGATCGATCCACTCCCTCCAGCTCGGGATCGAGCCGTTCGAGGTCCTGACCGTCGTCGACGCGGGCGACGCGAACATCGTCCCGGCCTGGATCGAGCGGGCCCATGCCCTGATCCACCGGAAGGTCCGCGAGGTCGCGGCGACCGGGGCGATCCCGATCATCCTCGGCGGCGACCACTCGATCACCTGGCCGGCCGCGACCGCCATCTCGGAGGTCCGGCGGCCGGGCAGCATCGGCATCGTCCATTTCGACGCCCACGCCGACACCGCCAACGACGGCTTCGGCGTGCTCGCCAGCCACGGGACACCGATGCGCCGCCTTATCGAGTCG
>DATNBW010000038.1:0-7424 GCA_035607275.1 Verrucomicrobiia bacterium
GGTGGCGATCCAGGATCGGGCGCGGCCGAAGGACGAGCAGCCGTCGGCGACCGTCGAGGCGGACCAGCTCGGGTCGATGACCCACCTGCTTCCGCCTGCGTCGAGGTGCATCCGGACGACCGGCGTCTGCGGGACGGGTTGCCCGTTGACCGCGATGAGCCCGCCAACCACGAAGAAACCGGGGTCGCCGAGCCGATCGTCGGCGAAGACCTGGTTCACGGTCCCGAGGATCTCCGGGCTGGCCGCTTGCAAGTGGCCGTCGCCGACGTCGGGCGGGTCGACGACCGCGACCGGACCGGTCCGCAGGCCGACCTCGCTGAAGTCTCCCCCGAGATACGTCCGGCCGGTGGTGGCGTCGGCGACCACCGCGCGCACGGTCCCGTTCACCGCGTATTTGCCGAGGTCGACGCCCTGCGGCACCGCCTCCACGCTCATCGATGCCTCGACGGGCGGTGCCGCCAGGAACACGCTGTCCCCCGGCTGCGTGGCCCGTACGGTGCAGGTTCCCTGGCTGTCCAGCGCGAGCGTCGTCCCCGCCACCGTGCATTTGGTCGGCGTGACCGACGCGTACGCGATCGCCAGTCCGGAGCCGGCAACGCCCGCCAGCCGGATGGTCGAGCCGACGAACCCGGATGCGGGCAGCGAGAACGCGATCGTCTGGGCCTCCGGATCCGGCGGTGCAACGGTGACGATCACCGACGCCGTCACATCGGGCGCCGGGGTATGGCCATCGTCGCCGGCCTGCGAGGCCGTCACCGTGCAGGTTCCGGCCGCGTTGAGCGCGAGGGTCGTGCCGTCGATCGAGCAGATGTCCGGCGTCGACGTCGCATAGCTGACCGGGAGGCCGGAATCGGCGAAGCCGTCGAGGACGACCGTCGAGGCCACGAAGCCCGACGCGGGCAGGGCGAACGTGATCACCTGGGCGACCGGATCGGGCGGCGGCGCCGCCTCGACGATGACCGACGCGTCGACGTCGGCCGCGGGGTCGTACGTCTCGTCACCCGGCTGGGAGGCCGTGACGGTGCACGTCCCCGGCGCGACGAGCGTGAGGCTCGCCCCGTCGATCGTGCACACGTCGGGCGTCGGCATGGCGTAGAGCACCGTCAGTCCCGAGTCGGCGCTCGCCACGAGATCGACCGTCGAGCCGACGAAGCCCGACGCGGGCAGGCTGAACGTGATCGCCTGGGGCGTCTGAGCGGCGACGACGGGCGCCGCGACCAGCTGCGCCGCGAGCGCCACGAGGATCGCGCCTGCAAGCGATGCGTTGCGTGATCGGAGGCGCCGGGTGGCGCCCGGTCGCTGGTTCGGCTGCATGGATCGGCCTCGCACTGGATCTCACGTCGGTTTGGAGTGGATCGGGACGCGTCGTCGGCCAATCACAGGTGCTTCGCCGCGAACGCGAGGCATCGGGAACCGGACCAGGTCGGAACGATCCCGATCATCCGAGGCTCGGCCCCGGTGCGGCTATGGCCCGGTCGGCGAGCGGATAGCCCGGATGGGCTACGACGGTCTACGGCGAACGGGCGTCCGTTTGCTGATGCAGGCCCCGTTCGCGGCACCGTCCGCCCGGCCACCGGGCTACCATGGGTCCTCCGTGACGACCCTCGCCCCGAACGACTTCACGCACCTCCATACCCACTCCGAGTTCAGCCTGCTCGACGGGCTCGGGCGGATCACCGACCTGGTCGAATCGGCCGCGATCCAGGGCTTCGACAGCCTCGCGATCACGGACCACGGCGCGCTCTACGGCGCGGTCGCGTTCTACCAGGCGGCAAAGGCCAAGGGAATCAAGCCGATCATCGGCGTCGAGACGTACGTCGCGCGCCGCTCGATGACCGAGAAGGAGGGCAAGGCCGACGCCCAGCCCTTCCACCTCATCCTCCTCGCCAAGGATCTCGTCGGCTATCGCAATCTCTGCCGGCTCGTCACCGACGCCCACGTCGACGGCTTCTACTACAAGCCGCGGATCGATCGGGAGCACCTGGCGCGGTACAGCGAGGGCCTGGTCGGGCTGTCGGCCTGCCTCGGCGGCGAGATCCCGCGCGCGCTCGAGATCGAGGATTGGGACAGCGCCCGCCGACTCACCGCCGAGTACCGCGACATCCTCGGCGACGGCAACTTCTTCCTCGAGCTCCAGGACCATGGCCTGCCGGAGCAGCGCGTCCTGAACGAGAAGCTGCTCCGCCTGGCGCCCGAGACCGGCGTCCCGCTCGTCGTGACGAACGACCTCCACTACGTCCACGAGCGCCAGAGCGAGGCCCAGGACGTCCTCCTGTGCATCGGCACCGGCAACAACATCGACACGCCGGGCCGGATGAAGTTCGAGACGAACGAGTTCTGGTTGAAGTCCGCGGCCCAGATGGCGGCGCTCTTCCCGGACCAGCGCGAGGCGATCCTGAACACGCGCCGGATCGCCGAGATGACCGACATCGAGCTGCCCCTCGGCCAGCTCCGGATCCCGCATTTCCCGGTGCCGGACGGCGAGACGGCCGAGACGTGGCTGCGCAAGGAGTGCGAGCGCGGGCTCCGCGAGCGCTACGGGACGGTCACGCCGGAGCTCCAGGAGCGCCTCGACTACGAGCTCGGCGTGATCCTCTCGATGGGCTACGCGGGGTACTTCCTGATCGTCGCCGACTTCGTCCGGTTCGCCCGCGAGCAGCGGATCCAGACGACCTGCCGCGGGTCGGCGCCCGGCTCGATCGTGACCTACACGCTGTACATCACCCCGGTCGACCCGATCGCCTACGCGCTCCCGTTCGAACGGTTCCTGAACCCGGACCGGGTGACGATGCCGGACATCGACGTGGACTTCGAGGACGAGCGGCGCGACGAGGTCATCAACTACGTCTCGCGCAAATACGGCTCCGACCACGTGGCCCAGATCATCACGTTCGGGACGATGCTCGCCCGGGCCGCGATCCGCGACGTCGGGCGGGTCCTCGGCCACAGCTACGGCGAGGTCGACCGGATCGCGAAGGCCGTCCCGAACCAGCTCGGGATCAGGCTCGACGAGGCGATCCAGATCTCCCCGGAGCTCCACGCCATGGTCGCGACCGACCCTGCGGTCAAGCGGATCACCGACTTCGCCCGGCAGCTCGAGGGGGTGGCCCGCAACGCGTCGACCCACGCCGCGGGGGTCGTCATCAGTCGCGAGCCGCTGACCGAGCTGATGCCGCTCCAGAAGGCGACGAACTCGGACGCCCTGATGAGCCAGTACGAGATGCATGGCATCGAGGCGCTCGGCCTGCTGAAATTCGACTTCCTCGGCCTCTCGAACCTGACGATCCTGCGCCATGCCGTCGACCTCGTCCGCCAGGAGCGCGGAATCGAGATCGACCTCGACCGGATCCCGCTCGACGACGCGACGACCTTCGCCCTGCTCGCGTCGGGCGAGACGACCGGGATCTTCCAGCTCGAGTCGGCCGGGATGCGCCGCTATATCCGCGAGCTGAAGCCGACCTCGGTCTTCGACCTGGCGGCGATGGTCGCCCTTTTCCGCCCCGGCCCGATGGACAACATCCCGGCCTACATCCGCCGGAAGCACGGCCAGGAGAAGGTCACCTACCTCCACCCGCTCCTCGAGCCCTACCTGAACAAGACCTACGGGATCTTCGTCTACCAGGAGGACATCATGGCCGCCGCGATCGCGCTCGGCGGCTTCACCGGCCCCGAGGCGGACACGCTCGGCTACGCGATCCGCAAGAAGAAGTCGTCGGTCCTCCGCGCCCAGAAGGAGAAGTTCGTCACCCAGGCGGCCGAGCGCGGCGTCGCCCCGCACACGATCGACGCCGTGTTCACCGCGTTCGAGCCGTTCGAGCGCTACGGCTTCAACAAGGCCCACGCGACCTGCTACGGGCTGATCGCGTACCAGACGGCCTACCTCAAGGCGAACTACACGGTCGAGTACATGACCGCGGTGCTCACGGCCTTCCGCTCGAACGAGGAGAAGGTCGCCGCGGCCATCGCCGAGTGCCGCCGGATGGGGATCGAGATCAAGCTGCCCGACGTCCACCGGTCCGACGTCGAGTTCACCGTGGAGGGGCCGGCGATCCGGTTCGGGCTGCTCGCGGTCAAGAACGTCGGGCAGAGCGCGATCGAGTCGATCGTCGCGGCGCGCAAGGAGGGCGGCCCGTTCAAGTCGCTCACCGACCTCTGCTCGCGGATCGACCTCCGACTGGTCAACCGCAAGGTCCTCGAGGCCCTGGCCAAGGTCGGCGCCCTCAACGAGCTGGGCCATCCCGCCCAGGTCCTGCTCGGCCTCGACGACGCGATCAACGCCGGCCAGTCCGCCCAGCGCGACCGGATCAGCGGGCAGACGTCGCTGTTCGATCTCGTCGCGGACGACACGACGGTTCTCGAGCGGCCCCTGCCGAAGGCCACCGAGGTCCCGGTCCGCGAGCGCCTGCGCTGGGAGAAGGAGCTGCTCGGCCTGTACCTGTCCGAGCACCCGATGGGCGAGGTCGCCGAGCAGGTCGGGCAGTACGTGACGGCGTTCAGCAGCGATCTCAAGGACGAGTCGCTCGACGGCCAGCGCGTCGTCATCGGCGGGATCGTGACCGGCTTCCGGCGGGTGATCACGAAGGCCGGAGCGACGATGGGGGTCGCGACCCTCGAGGACCTCCAGGGCACGATCGAGGTCGTCGTGTTCCCCAAGATGTACGAGCAGACCGCGGCGACCTGGACGGAGGGCACGATCCTCCTCGTTGCCGGCCGGATCGACCATCGGGGCGACGAGGTGTCACTCCTCGCCGATCTTGCCGTCGACTGGGACGGCGCGGTCAGCCGCGGGCCCGAGGCGTTCGGCCGCGAGGTCGCGGCCGGGGACCGCGGGCGTGGCGGCCGGCGCGGCGGACCGGGCGGCAACGGCAACGGCTGGTCCGGAGCGCGGGGTGGCGACGCCGAGCGTCCCGCGCCCGTGCCCGTGATGGCCGTGGGCGTGACGGCCGGCGGGCTCGGCGAGCCGGTTCCGGTCGGGCCGGGCGGCACGGGCGGGCTCGGCGAGTTCGCGGGCGAGACCGCGGCTGAGACGCCCGGCGGCGCCGGACTCGATCCGACGCCCCGGCAGACCCAGGCAGCGACCTCCCCGCAGCCGACGAACGCCGATGAGATCCGGCCCGGGGTTCCGCGCGTGTCCCCGCTCCGGGCCGAGGCTCAGGTCGGTGGCGGACTGCCCCGGATCGCCCCCGCCGAGCCGATCTCCGCCTACACGGAACCGGCCGGCCTCGCCGCCCCTGACGGCGACGACCGTGCCGAGGCGGACGACGAGCCGGCCCTCCCCGACGAGGCGCGGGCGCGGGCGGCGCATGCCTCCCAGGCGCCGACCTCCCAGATCGAGAGCCAGCCGGACCAGGTCCTCCACGTTCGGTTCGGAGGCGCGACCTCGGACCGGCTCGTCCTGGCCATGGAAACGTTCAAGAATCTGCTCCGCGAGCGACCCGGCGGAACGCGCGTCGTGCTCCACGTCCCGGCGCCGACGGGCGGCGGATCCCTGCCGATGGAGCTGAGTCGCCGCGTCGCGTACGACGCGGAGCTCCTGTCGGAGGTCCGCCGCAGGCTGGGCGAGGGGCTCGTCGACCTGACCCTCGGCTGACGAACCGAACTAGTCTGTGGCCGTGAGCGAGCTCGTCGGCGCGATCCTGACCCGCCCATCGACCGGCATCGAGCAGGCGGCCGCCCTCCTCCGACGCCACTGGGCCATCGACGGCGAGCTCCGCTCGATGCCGAGCGAGCGCGATCGCAACTTCGCCGTTGCCGTCGATGGGGTGGATCGGTTCGTCCTGAAGATCTCGAACGCCGGCGAGGACCCGGGCTTCCTCGAGCTCCAGCACCTCGTCATGCGCCGGCTCGCGGCGGGAGGCGTTCCGAGCCCGCTGCCCGTGGCCGGCCGCGACGGGCGCGAGACCGTCGATGCCGGCTCGCCGGACGCTCCGCAGCTCGTCCGCCTGCTGACGTGGCTGCCGGGCCGCCCCCTGGCCACGATCCCGATCGCCGACCGGCCGGAGGCGCTCCTCGCCGATCTCGGACGTACGATGGCCCGGACGGTTGTCGCCCTCGATGGCCTCGACCATCCAGCTGCCCACCGCCCGTTCCAGTGGTCTGCGGAGGACGGATCGGCCGTCGTCGCAACTCACGCCGGGGCCGTGACGGATCGGAAGCGGGCGGCCCTGCTCGGCCGGTGGCAACGACGGTTGGCGCGCCTCGTCGCGATCCTCCCCGACCTCCGCCACGGGCTGATCCACAACGACGCGAACGATCACAACGTCCTCGTGGCCGACGATGGCGCATCGATCAGCGGCGTGCTCGACCTGGGCGATTCGACGTGGTCGGTCACCGTCAACGAGCTCGCGGTCGCCGCGGCCTACGCCGCGCTCGACACCCCCGACCCCCTGGCGACGATCGAGACCGTCCGGCTCGGCTTCGAGGCGGTCCTCCGACTCGAGGATCGGGAGCGCGCGATCCTCCTCGAGCTCATCGCCCTTCGCCTCGCGACGAGCGTCGCCCTGAGCGCCCACCAGGCGCGGCTCGACCCGGACGATGCGTACCTCACGGTCTCGGAGGCGCCGGCGTGGGCGCTCCTCGAGCGGCTGATCGCGATCGAGCCCGAGCCGTGACGACGGCGGAGGGCCGCCCGACGATGACGGCCGGCGAGATCCTGGCCGCCCGCCACGACCGGCTCGGGCCGTCGCTGTCGCTGAGCTACCGGACGCCCCTCCACATCGTTCGCGGCGAGGGCGCCCACCTGTTCGACGCGGACGGCCGGGCCTACCTCGACTGCGTGAACAACGTCGCCCATGTCGGCCACGCCCATCCGCGCGTGGTCGAGGCAGGCGTCGCCCAGATGCGGGTCCTCAACACGAACACCCGGTACCTCCACGAGAACGTCGTCCGTTACGCCGAACGGCTGACCGCCCTCCTGGCCGAGCACCTCGAGGTCTGCTTCTTCACGAACTCCGGCAGCGAGGCGAACGAGCTGGCCCTGCGCCTCGCCCGGGCGGCGACGGGCCGGGCCGACGTCGCGACCGTCGACGTCGCCTATCACGGCAACACCCAGCGGCTCATCGAGATCAGCCCGTACAAGTTCAACGGGCCCGGTGGCGTGGGCCAGCGCCCCGACGTCCAGGTCGTCCCGCTGCCCGATCCGTACCACGGCCGTCATCGCGGTGGCGGACCGGAGACGGGCGCGGCCTACGTCGCGGACGCGGCCGAGGTCCTCGATGCGGCGGCCGCTTCCGGCCACCCCGCCGGCGCGTTGATCGCGGAGGCGATCCCGGGCACGGCCGGCCAGGTCGTGCCGCCGCCCGGGTGGCTCGCCGGCCTGTTCGACGCGGCGCGCGCGGTCGGGGCCGTCCCGATCGCCGACGAGGTCCAGGTCGGGTTCGGACGTGTCGGCACCGCCACGTGGGCGTTCGCCGCGCAGGATGCCC